>NZ_CAAJGQ010000016.1 GCF_901000775.1 Candidatus Rhabdochlamydia sp. T3358 | reverse complement strand
CTGCAAAGGATTTTGCTAAATGGGTCCGGCAGCACTGGAGCATCGAGAATAAATGCCACTGGATAGCTGATGTAATTTTCAAGGAGGATAATAATTTGATGGATCGAGGACACAGTGCAGAGAACATGGGTCTGTTTCGGCGCTTGGCTATGAATATAGCTGCAGTTGCTGATCCAAATAGAGGACTTGCTGCTGTGAGACGAGCAGCAACTTTTGGCTCTGGATACTTAAAGGGAATTTTGGCAATTATTTTCTGCAGAGAGGTGTCAAAAAATTTTAGTTAAATCGCCCTGCGTAAATGATAGATTTGGTGTTATAGAAGAGGACTGGTTAAAATCTCTACCTTCACAAATTCGAAAGAATCTATTGAATGTATGTGGACTTGTAGACAATCGCAGTATTGTAGATTGTTTAACTCATAAGATCAGTTCAACAGGAGATCTTTCTAGAGAATGGTATAATAGTATCTATGCAAGAGCAATTGCTGAATTAAAAATAAACCCTCAACAATATGATCCTCAAGAGATAGAAAAGGCTATTATGAACGCTTTTCCTATTCCAGCTGCTTTTCATGAAGATTTGACGCTACGAAGCTATATCTGTCCTATTACACTTGAACCCATACGCTATCCTGTAGAAGAACCTACCACACGTGATCATCAACAAGATCAAGACAACCCGGTTCTATATGAAAGATCTGCTATTATGAATATTTTAGAAAGTAACCCCATATCTCCGATCACGCAAAAGCCATTGACTGTTGATCAACTGATTCCTCGGCAAGATATACAAGATATGATTGAGATGAGGTTAGAACATTATAGCTCTAACATATGGAATTACCTTGAAACAAATCCATTTTCTTCTAATGACTTAAATTTTGAAGACAGGGGTTAGGTAAGATTATCTTGATAAATGTAGCTAAATAGCTTTTACAAGTTTTTGCATCTTTGTTGATTACTAATCACAGCGGCTACAATTGCAAAAGCTGAAGCTACATTAAGAGATTGCTTAAAACCATAAAGGGGAATTTGCACAGCTTGATCAGCCATAGATAACGCTTGGTCAGAGAGTCCATATTCTTCATTTCCTAATAAGAGGGTGAACTCTTTAGGAAAGGTGAAGTCAAATAATGAAGGAGCATTTGGAATGGTTTCTAAGGCAATTAAAGGTTTAGGGAGTTGTTCCAAAGGTCTATTTTGATGACAGGTTACCTTATCAAAGGTAAACATCGAGGTTTTTTGTACTTTGAGGTTATCGATATAGGGGATTTGCTTGGCAAAGCAAATGGGGCCTAAGAGAAATGCTTCTACTGTTCGGATAATACTACCCATATTAAAAGCAGAACGAATGTTGTCTAGATAAACCCCTGCTTGTAAAAAAAGAGTGTCGGAATCGATATCTGATATCTGATGAGATGCAAGCAGATTGTGTTCTTGCCAGGATTGACCTAATTGTTTTTTTCTTTCATAGATTGGGCTTGTAAAAATTGTTCGTTATAACGTACAATTAGGTTATGGTCCAAAACAACTATTGCATCTTACAGACATCAGAATACGGTGAGTGGGTTAGTAATGAGTCATCTCGGTCACAGGTGCAAATTAACAAAAGACTCTCGATGATTAAATACGACGGATACTTTGGGGACCATAAGTCGATTTCGTATTATGAAAAGGGTAAATTAAAAGATAAGGTATGGGAATTACGTTGGAAAGACGGAAGACGCATTTACTATGCCTACATTCCGGAAAAAAAAGATTTTATTGCTGTTAGGAGGTAATAAAAATGGACAAAGTAAAGACGTCTCCAAAGCGAAGACCATCTACCTCAAAGCCATTAAGAACTAAACGACATAAGGCTAATATGAAAACTAAAGAGGCTACCCAGGTCACTATTAAAGAAGGTGCAAATATAACCGAGGTAGATCCCATTGCTAATTTGTTGAATCCAGATTTGATTGGTTCTGCAATCATGCAGTGCCTTATCGAAAATGATCCCGAAGGTGTAATGGAAATCATTGAAGACCATTTGTACGCATTGAATAAATCGAAATTTCTTAGAGAAGCGGATATACCAAGATCGACAATGTATCAGTTATTAAAAAGAAAAAATCCAACGATTAAGACGTTGGCTAAAATTATGTATGCTACACACCATTGATATTGGAATAGGTTTTTATTCTTTAGCTTTGCATCTTTTCTGGTTGCTAATCACAGCGGCCACAATCGCAAAAGCGGAAGCTACATTTAAAGACTTCTTAAAGCCATAGAGGGGGATTTGTACAGCCTGATCAGCCATAGATAGTGCTTGGTCGGAGAGTCCGTATTCTTCATTTCCTAATAAGAGGGTAAACTCTTTAGGAAAGGTGAAGTCAAATATTGAAGGGGCATTGGGAACGGTTTCTAGGGCAATTAAAGGTTTAGGGAGTTGTTCTAAAGATCTATTTTGATGACAGGTTACCTTATCAAAAGTAAACATCGAGGTTTTTTGTACTTTGAGGTTATCGATATAGGGGGTTTGTTTGGCAAAGTAAATGGGGCCTAAGCGAAAGGCTTCTACTGTTCGAATAATGCTACCTACGTTAAAAGCAGAGCGAATGTTATCCAGGTAAACACCTACTTGTAAAAAAGGAGTATCAGAATCGATATCTGATTTCTGATGAGTTGCAAGCAGATTGTGTTCTTGCCAGGATTGGCCTATTTGCGCTAAGTGAAAGTGATAACGATCACAGAGCGCTTTGATATCTTGTAGGTCAAGTAAAGGCAGATCTAGCCAAGACTCTATACGACGGTAGAGTCTATCTTTAGCTTTAAGATGATAGTAGCGCAAAGTACGCGCTGCCCAGGTGTGACGCATTTTTACAGATAGCTGAAGAAACTCTGCTTCTGTATAGCTTAAAACTCTATTTAGTTGCTCTAGCTGCAAGATATCCCTCTAAGTTTCCTTCAAATACATAGGGTTTTGCAGTTTCAAACGCGATGATTTTATTGGTTGCATTGTTTAATAGATCACGATCATGGCTAGCGACAATGACGGTGCCTTTGAAATCCTCTAATGCCCAAGACAGAGCAGATACCGCTTCTAAATCCAAATGGTTATTTGGTTCATCTAATAGTAAAACATTGTAGTTACACAGCATAATACCACCTAAGATTAGCCGAGCGGTTTCTCCCCCTGATAGATGTGCAATCGATTTAAAAGCATCATCTCCGGAAAAAAGCATTTTTCCTAGGATGCTACGTATATCTTGATCATTGATTCCCTCTCTTCTGTTTTTGAGCCAATCAAAAGCTGTCATAGTGCTTTTCTTATCGATTACTTCAGAGTGATTTTGAGGGAAATAACCAATTTGAACTTGGTGTCCTACTTCAATAAAGCCACTATCTAGGGGTAGTATCCCTGCTAAAAGCTTAATGAGGGTTGTTTTACCTTTGCCGTTATTTCCAATCAATCCAATTTTATCTCCTCGACTTACTTCAAAATTAAGGTGATTAAAGACAAGATTCTCATCATAGGACTTGGAAATGTCTTTTACTTTGAAAACCGTTTGTCCAGAGACTTTTTCTGGAGGATAAAAACGGATATAGGGGCGTTGAATATTGGATTTTTTTAACTCTTGAGGCTCTAATCTCTCGATTTCTCGCAGACGAGATTGTACTTGGCTAGCGCGTGTTCCTGCGCTAAAGCGTGCTACGAATTCTTTGAGTTGGGCTGCTTTTTTCTCTTTTGATTTGTTTTCTAACTCTGTTTTTTCTCGGAGCGATGTTTTTGCAACTAACATATCGTTATAATTACCAGGATAGACAATGATGGTTTCATAATCTAAATCAGCAATCTGTGTTGTTACAGCATTTAAAAAATGGCGATCGTGACTTACAACAACCAGCACTCCATTGTAGTTGTGTAGAAATTTTTCTAGCCAACCGATGGATTCTAAATCGAGGTGGTTGGTTGGTTCGTCTAGTAAAAGTGCTTCTGGATTACCAAATAATGCTTGGCAAAGCAAAACTCGAAATTGCCTATCAGAGGGAAGAGAATGCATTTTTTTATGATGCCATTCAGAAGGAATGCCGATTCCGTTTAAAAACACTTCTGCATCGGATTCTGCGCTATACCCATCTTCTTCTGCAATAATCTCTTCTAATTCACCTAAACGAATTCCAATAGCATCGGTTATTTCTAATTCATAGAGTGCATCTCTTTCTTGGAAGGTTTCTGCAAGGCGCTTATTACCCATGATTACCACATCAATTACGTTCATCTCGCTAAACTGTGCAATATTTTGTTTGAGAAATCCTACTTTTCTAGGTAGTGTTACAGAGCCAGAAGAGGGTTCATCTATTCCTAAAATAATATTAAATAGGGTAGACTTGCCAGCTCCATTTGGACCAGTAAGTCCATAGCGGCAGCCTGAGTTAAAGGTAATTGTTACATCTTCAAAAAGAGTGCGGGCGCCTATTTTTTTAGAAATCTCTCGTAGTGTAATCATGATTTTAGCCTATTCCAGAAAATTGCCCCGTATTCTAGCATAGATAGAAAAGGAGAACAAGAGTTATGGCTGAATTAAGCTTTTCCAAAGCAGGTGCGCTTTTTTTGCATTACCTATCCACTGTAAAACAGGTCTCCCAGCACACGTTGCGTAACTACAATATTGATATGCAAGAGTTTGGGTATTTTTTTCAAAATAGAATTTTGCTAATACCAGAGGCGGATTTAAAAAAAAATTCCTCTTCTTTTTTAGTGCAGGGGGTAGAAAAAAAAGCGATTCGCAGCTATCTAGCATTTTTAGCAGAAAAACAACTATCTAAAAAAACGATTCATCGCAGGTTATCTTGCTTACGTTCTTTTTTTACCTATTTAGTGAAACACAAGAAGCTAGAAACAAATCCTTTAACGGAACTTGCTACTCCAAAATTAGAAAAAAAGATCCCCGCTTCTTTAAGTTATCAACAAATAGAGCAATTACTAGCGCAGCCTAATACAAAGACCTATTTAGGCTATAGAGATCGATGTATTATGGAGCTATTTTATAGTAGTGGATTGCGTTTAAGTGAACTAATTGGGTTAAATAGACAAGATTTGGATATACAGGGTTTATTAATCAAAGTTGACGGTAAAGGTAAAAAACAAAGGGTGGTCCCTATTACTCAAACCGCAGCTCATTGGCTAGATACATATATAAACCATCCTCTTCGAGATCAGGATAGCTCTTCTCATCGAAGAGAGGAAGACCCTCAAGCTGTTTTTTTAAATAAGTGGGGTAAAAGATTGAGTTCTCGTTCTATCGATCGTCATTTTACTCAATATCTTAAGGCAAGTGGTTTAGCAGCTACCATTACACCTCATACCATTCGGCATACCATTGCAACACATTGGCTAGAAAAGGGGATGGACTTAAAAACTATTCAAATGTTACTTGGACATAATAGCTTGGCCACTACTACGATCTATACGCAAGTTTCCTCTCGTTTGAAAAGGGAAGTGTATGATAAAGCTCATCCTTTAGCACAAGAAAAGCCGGGAAAGCTATTTAAGCCGGATTCTGTCGTTGAGCAATCATTCATCTAGGAGATTTGTTGCCAAATCCCTCAAGCGATTTTATTCTAATGAGCTCTGCGGAAAAACAGATTGTCTAAAAACAACGCTCATTACTTTCTTGCTTCAGATAGGGTTTATCTCACCTCTCATCTCTGAGAGTGGGGCTAACTCTTAAAGTTAGCATTTTCAGCCTGTCCCCTTTAAAAAAAAGGGCGGTGTGTTTTCTGTTATACTTTCCGTAGCCTTGCGGCCCCCAGTCTTTCACTGGTATCTTTTCCTATGAAGTCCAGACTTTCCTCTGTTTAAATCATTAAAAACAGCGATTGCTTAGCTTTCCCATGCAAAATTTTTAAGTTCGACGACGACGACGCTTAGTGGCAACAGCTGTGCCTTCAGTAGACTCACTATCTTGCCAATAGTGGATACGTGAACAGTGCTCGCAAAAAAAGAGATTATCTCCCTTGCGCACTAAATTTTCATGTTGTGCGGTAAGTGTAATATGGCAACCACTACATGTGCGATTTTCAATAGGGACCACTACGCGATCTTTTTTATTATGCAATAATCTTTCATAGATGCGTAAAATTTCAGTGTTAGCAACATTTGCAAGCTGCTCTCTTTTCTCTTTAATAGTGGATCCTTCTTGATTGATCAAATCCACACTTTGCCTGATCTCTTTTTCCAAAGCCAAGCTGCTTTCTTCAGAGTTTTTTAAACTTTCTTTAATTTTATCTAAAAGCTCTTCTTCGGATACTTTTCGATCTACTAGATCAGAAACCTTTTGCTCAACAGCAAGACGCTCTCTTTCTGCATGGGTCATCTCTTGCGTAAGAGCATTAAACTCATCAGCTTTTTTGACATTGCTCTGTTGTGCTTCTAATTTTTTGATTCTTGCATTGATATCATGAATTTTTTGTTCGAGAAGTTCGATACTCTTATCAAAATCTTTAATTTCTTGCTCTTTGTCTGTGATTTGAGAGTATAGATCTTTCCGTAATTCTTCAAGTTGGGACAATTCTTTAACACGTTCTTTTTTCACTCGCATAAGACGGATCATCTTCATGTCGAGCTCTTGAATATCTAAGATTTCCTTGAGTTCTTCTAATAACATGGGTATCTCTTTTGGGTAGCTTTAAGCAGATGTTATATAAGCGTACTTATAGACTAGTAGATTATATGTTTCCTCTAATATCTCTCAAGCTTAAAAAATATTTTAAAACAAAACATAAAGATAAATTTTGACTTGCTAGAGGTATTTGATCCTGGGATAGGAAGTTAAAGTTGCTAAAAGAATATTTAAGAAAATGTTCTTTGATGTTTGAACACAATCTGTAAAAAATCTTATCATGCGCAATTGGCGTTAAATAAACCTGCATACTCTTTTAAACAAATAACAGTTTGAGGAAGTGACTGTTTTTCCAAGATTATCAAATATTCTTCTATGGTTTTCGGTGGGTATTTTAAGCTTAATCGTGTTTCTTCTACTGTATGCATAAATTTAGATGGAGCTAAATCAAATAAGTGTCTCAAAAATTCATCAGGATGTTGGGCCTCGACTCCATATTTAGAAAGGGCTAGGGAGGGAAAATCTGATAAGTTATAGGTCACGATTGTTTGAGCATTTGCTTTGATGGCCGCTGCTAAAACATGTCGATCATTTGAGTCTGGTAATTTCAAATTGTCAATTAGCTCTTCGTATCCCTCGATAAGGCAATCTCTAACATGCAAATCCATCTTTGATCGCGTTTTCTCTAATCGTTCTTTCAATAAATCAGGGCGGTTTTTTAAAAGATTGCATATCCATTCTCGATGAATATCTTTTGTCCATTTTGCCTGATAAAGATCAGTCAAAGCAAGGCGCATCAATAGATCGCGAAGGGGAGCTGGATATAAAACACATGAATCATAGATTACGATAACATTAGCCATTTAATACCCCATATCCAAATTCTGGGCTTCTTCTGATAACTCATTTAAAGTTTTGCGGCGAGCGTTATCGATTTTAGCCTTATAATTCATTAAATCTTGAAATAAAATACGACGCCTTGTTCCTACTTTGCGAAAAGGGATCTTTCTTTCTTCTAAAAGGCGAATAAGATAAGGGCGGGAAACATGCAGCAAATTCGCTGCCTCTTGAGTAGTGAGTTCAGCGTGAACAGGGATTAACGTTACTGCATTACCTTCAGCCATTGAGTTAAGGATACTAATAAGAAGTTTAAAAGCAGAAAAGGGTAAAGTTACCGAGTTACAGTGATGATTATCTGCTTTAAGTAGAATATCGATAGTTTTTCCCTTTTTTAAAGTTAAAGAAGATAAAATGCGACTAGAGACTTGAGCTAATTCAATCTCGTCTTTGCTTGGCATGATAGAAAAAGAAGGGGTAATCATATATACTCCATTTTAAAAAATCTATTTAACTTTAAGAGTAGCATTTTATTCGAAATATTCGCAATAAAAGAAATTTTCGAAATCAAAAAAATGACTAGAATATAAAAAAATCTATTCTACCATCAAAAGTGCAACTCATACTCAAATGTATTTTCTTCTTTTGGCTAAATGTGATAAAAACAGAAGCGCATTATGGTAAGCTTAGGAGGGTAAATGTCTTATTTAGAAAGCTATTTTAATAGAGTTCCTCGTGAGCTAAGAAAAAGCAGCGCAATTGCTTATATGGCAGCTTTTGATCATTTAAAAACAGATAATCCCTTTATTGTAGAAAAGATTATTCAAGAGCTTCAAGATCAGCGTTGTTTTTTAAAGCTGATTGCCTCTGAAAACTATTGCTCTGAAGCTGTGCAGTTAGCTATGGGAAACTGGCTTACTGATAAATATGCAGAAGGGTATCCCTATCATCGGTTTTATGCAGGGTGTGACAATATTGATGCTATTGAGGCTGCTTGTGTTGATGAGGCAAAAGCCATATTTCAATGCGAGCATGCTTATGTGCAACCTCATTCAGGAGCAGATGCCAATCTTGTAGCTTTTTGGGCGATTTTGGTAGCGCGTATCCAAAATAAGCAAGTAGAGAGCTTAGGTAAAAAAAATATCAATGAGCTTTCTAAAGAGGAATACGAGCAAGTACGCCAGCTTCTTGTGAATCAAAAAGTATTGGGTATGTCTCTTAACTCCGGAGGACATTTAACTCATGGGTATCGACATAATATTTCTGCTAAAATGATGCAGGCTTTTTGCTATGAAGTAGATCCTAATACGTATTTATTGGATTATAAAAAAATCAGTGAGATGGCAAAGCAGGAAAAACCTGCTATTTTGATTGCTGGCTATTCAGCCTACTCACGGAAAATTAACTTTGCTAAAATGCGTGAAATAGCAGACAGCGTAGGAGCTGTTTTGCTGGTAGATATGGCACATTTTGCAGGTCTTGTTGCTGGAAAGGTGATGGTAGGGGAGTATAATCCTATTCCTTATGCGCAAATGATTACTTCAACCACCCATAAAACTCTAAGAGGGCCTAGAGGGGGAATGATCCTGTGTCAAAAAGAGTTTAAAGAAGTAGTTGATAAGGGATGTCCGATAACTTTAGGGGGTCCTCTTCCTCATGTAATTGCTGCTAAAGCTGTGGCTTTTAAAGAAGCAAATACATCCTCTTTTTGTGTCTATGCAGAACAAATAGTAAAAAATGCTCAAGCGTTAGCAAATAGATTAATTCATCATGGGGTTCGTGTTCTTACTGGAGGAACAGAAAACCATTTGATGGTTTTTGAGGTTTCGTCCTCTTTTGGTTTGACTGGATTACAAGCGGAAAATGCTCTTAGACAGGCGCATTTTACAGTCAATCGCAATAGTATACCTTTTGATAAAAATGGGGCTTGGTTTACCTCAGGGGTACGTATAGGAACAGCTGCTTTAACTACTTTAGGAATGAAAGAGCAGGAGATGACACAAATTGCAGAGTGGATTTATCTGTTGCTTAAAGCTACAAAACCTGCTAAAGCAGAAAAAGGAAACAGCCGTTCTTTAGTAGAGATTGACTCTTCTATTCTCAAGGAGATTCAAAAACATATAAGTGTTTTATTAAAACGGTTCCCTCTATATCCAGATTTGATCTTTGATTGAAAAAAAGGATGCAACCCTAGATAATGTTTTTGCCAGATGCTAAAAAAATGAGACTGAAAAAAATGAGGTGTTTATGTCGTTAGTGAGCCAAAGGCAAGAAGCGAATCAGAAATTCCCTTTAGGATCGCTCGATGATAAGATTGATGAAGTGCTACTTAAATCCAGAAGGATCTTCTTTTGTGATGCTGTAGATAGCAATACTGCTCGTAATGCCATTCGTAAATTATGGTATTTGGAGTTAATAGATCCAGGTAAGCCTATTTTATTTATTATTAATTCGCCTGGTGGATCAGTTGATGCGGGTTTTGCGGTTTGGGATCAGGTTAAGATGATTACTTCACCTGTCACAACGCTTGTTACAGGGATTGCTGCTTCTATGGGTTCTGTCTTAAGTCTATGTGCGGCTCCTGGGAAACGCTTTGCCACTCCTCATTCCCGTTTTATGATTCATCAACCTTCTATCCATTCAGTGATTCGCGGACAAGCGACTGATTTGGAAATTCAAGCAAGAGAAATCTTGAAAACTAGACAGGGAATTGTAGATATTTATGTAGAAGCAACAGGAAAGCAAGCAGAAGAGATTGATAAAGCACTAGATCGTGATATGTGGATGAGTGCAAATGAGGCCTTAGAATTTGGTTTGCTTGATAAAGTGGTTTCTAGCTATCAAGATCTAGAAGCGTGATTTTTACTAAATACCATGGAATTGGAAACGATTTTATATTGGTTGATCAGAGAAAATCCCCCATCGAAGAGAGAGTTTTTTTTGCTCAGATACCCAGGATCTGTGATAGACACTTGGGAATAGGCGCAGATGGAGTGCTCTTGCTTGAAAGATCTAAACTTGCTGATCTAAAAATGCGCATTTTCAATAGCGATGGTAGTGAAGCTGATATGTGCGGAAATGGGATTAGATGTGTTGCTGATTATGAGATGGCGCAGGAACCTATTGAAATTGAAACAAGAGGTGGTGTATTTACCTGCTGGCGTAAAGAAGACCAAATAGGGGTTGATTTAAAACAACCCTTAATTTCTCATTGGCCGATGAAAATTCATGAATGGAATGTCTATGTGGTTAAAGTTGGTGTTCCTCACGCCGTTGTTTTTTTGCCTTCATTTGACCAAATTGATCTCATAAAAACAGCCCGAGAGATTCGATCGGCTTTTTCTGAAGGGGTAAATGTAAATTTTGCTAGCTTTCTAAATGATCAGTATAACCAGCTTGTTGTTCGCACATATGAAAGAGGAATAGAAAACGAAACTATTTCTTGTGGTACGGGCTTTGCTGCTGTTGCATTTGTTGTAAATAAATTTCATAACCCTCCACAACCTATTTTGGTAGCAAGTGCTTCTGATAAAATTTCTAAACAGATGGAGTTCTGTATTTCTGCAAGCGGAAATATACAAATGCTAGCAGAAGTTTGCCAAGTGTTTTCAGGTAGTTTGGTAGAGGCTTAAATTTTTTAAGCATATTGCAAACATATCGATAGCTAGGCATGCTCAAAAATAAGGAGAAATCTAGCTTAAAATTACCATGTCTCAATCTTCTTTTTCGCAAAAAAATCTAATAAAAGCTGAGCAGTTATTGTTAGAGCAATCTGTTAAAAAAATTTTATTTTCAGAAGCGACATATCAAATAGAAATATTTGATAAAGAAAATGCGCATTCTTTTTCACCCTTTCTACATATAGATGATCAAGGAAAAATCCTAGAGGGGTTCTGCTCTTGTGATGAAGCCGAAGAAACGCAATCCTGCTCACATCTTGCTGCTGCATATTTAACTATTTTTAATGGGAATCTTCAGCCTTTGCATGTGCGTTTTCGTCATAGCTTTTGGAATTGTTTATGTCAAATTTTTTGCAATCGACATGGATATGAGACAAATGTATTACGAAAAAAGGAAAAAGCTTATGAAATCAGATCTTCTACGAATAAACTTCTTTTTCATATAGAGCCATTAACTGCTGCCACAAAAAAATATTTGCATGCACTTTTTTTTGAAAGAGCGATTGAAACAGAGGAAACTTCCCTTAAATTTTCTAATTTAACCTCCGATGAGTTGCAATTGTGGAAAGAGGGAAATCCTAGCCATCGACTAAAATATGAATTGTGTTTTTGGTCTGATCTTGCAAAATGGCTAATGCTGCTTCAGGAGAGTAAAAACCCTTATACCATTTCTTTTGAAGAGGAGGAAAAACATCTTCCCTCATGGCTAACCATTCAATTTACTGGTTTGCTAAAGATCAAATGCTATCTCTCAGAGGTGCATTGGCCGCAATTAATCCCTGTTTTAAAGACAGTAGATTCACCACTTGTTGTTCATGGACAACCCTACTCCTACATTCGAGCTATTCGTTACAACGAAGAGGATAAAAAACTTTTTATTGAAATGGATCAATCCCAAAAACAGCAACAAGAAGAGAGGGCAAAGGGAATTGCTGTCGGAGACTTTGTTTTTATTCCTAAAAAAGGATTTTTCCCTGCTACAATAGACCCTATTTTTGAACAAAGAGAGATTTCTGCGCAAAAAATTGGAACAGTCTTTTTTAAACATGCGCCCATTTTACAGAAATTTTTAAATAGACCGATTCATGCAGGGATTAATCGTATTCAATACGATCTTTTTTTTGATACAGAAGAAAGACTGCATATTGAGTGCTATCTCTTTGAAAAAAAAGATCTACAAAAAAAATCCTCTGCGCGCTTTGGCAATTGGGTTTATCTAGAAGAGAAAGGATTTTTTCAAGTGGAGAATTGGTTATTCGACGGCGTTACAAAAATTATTGAAAGAACCGATGTTTCAGAATTTGTTTCTCAACATAGAGCGTGGCTTAATAGTTTTCCTCTCTTTCAAACTCATGTATACACCATTGAATCTCAATTACGCTTCTTTGTTACAGCATCACAGCAGCTGCGGTTTGAAGCAGCTATAGAGATGCTTGAAGCAGAGGATAAAATAAGTGATTTCGGAGCATGGATTTATGTAAAAGATCAAGGATTTTTTGCCAAACGCACTCAACTACAAACAGGTTCTATCTACTCAGGACTAACGATTGAAAAAGATCGGGTAGCTGAGTTTATTCAGATGCATCGAGAAGAGTTGGAAAATGTTAAAGGATTCTTTTCCCCTATCTGTCCTATTCTAAAAAGTGGATATGAAATTAGCTTGAAGAACGAGCAAGTTTTTATACAATCCATTATACAATTTTTACCCGAGTATCAAGATAAGAATATACAATTTTTTGATGAATTTACCTATGTGGAAAATCAAGGGTTTTATGAGATGCTCTTTGAACAACGATTAAAGAAAAAGTATATGCCAAGTGCTTTTATCTCTAAAGAACAAGAGGCTAATTTTATCTTGTATGATTTAGATACTTTAGTAGACCAGATTATTACTCTGCAAAAGGAGCTAATTAAACCACATTCTCTGCAAGTAGAAATACGTAATTTAGAACATATAAAGAAAAATGCCCACTTTCAATGGCGTATGCAGCTTGTGTTTATTAGTGAGCTTGGAGAAGTAGACGCAAAAGAGATTTGGCAAGCGATAATAGAAAATCGCCCTTATCTTTTTACACCAGCTGGCCTTATCACCTTGAAACAATCTCGCTTTAATTGGCTAAAGGCAATTCGTAAACAGCAATGGGATGCAAAATCTTTTCTAAAATGTACAACGCTAGATTGGTTACGATTAACTGTTTTTGAAGAAATAAAAGCTCCAGAAGGAAGGTCTACACAAGCTCTACAGACCAGAAAATGGCTAGAGAGTATCTCTCAATTTGAAACACAAACTCCGATGGATCTAACCGGATTTAAAAGCAGGTTACGGGCCTATCAGGAAACAGGGGTAAACTGGCTTTGGTTTTTATATACCTACGGACTCTCAGGGATGCTTTGTGATGAGATGGGTCTTGGAAAGACGCATCAAGCCATGGGGCTTATTGCTGCTGTATTTAATGAATTACAAAAAAAAGCTAAGTTTTTAGTGGTTTGCCCTACCTCGGTTATTTACCATTGGGAAGAGTTATTAAAAAATTTCTTACCGGAGGTGCGAGTTCTAACTTTCTATGGGGTAGGGCGCAATTTTGATCTTTTTACAACACAAGCAGATCTTTTATTAACTTCTTATGGCGTATTGCGCAGTGAGAAAGCCCTTCTTTCTCAGTATACCTTTGATCTTATCGTTTTTGATGAGGTGCAAAATGCAAAAAATTCCCAATCTCAAACGCATAAAGCTTTGAAAACCCTTAATGCACGCATGCGTCTTGGATTAACTGGAACGCCTATTGAAAATAGTCTACTTGAACTAAGATCCTTATTTGAAGTGATTGTGCCAGGGTATTTACCTCAAGAAGCTCATTTTAAACATCTATTTGTCAATCCGATTGAAAAAGGGCAAGACCTGGCAAGAAAAGCACTGCTCAAGCGGTTAGTTGATCCTTTTATTTTACGACGTAAGAAAAAAGAAGTATTATTAGAGTTGCCGGAAAAGATTGAAGAAATTTCTTACTGTGATCTTTCTGAAGAGCAAAAAAATCTGTATAAGGCTGCTTTTTTTCAACAAAAAAGCCAACTTATGCAGCAAATAGAAGATGAAAAAAAACCACTTCCCTATCTACATGTATTTGCTTTGTTGTCTACTCTAAAACAGATCTGTGATCATCCTTGTTTAATCAATAAACAATTTGATGAATTCCATAAACATCAGTCAGGAAAGTGGGATTTATTTGTCCAACTATTACAAGAGACAAGGGATAGTGGACAAAAACTTGTAGTGTTTTCGCAATACTTAAATATGCTTAACCTCATAGAAAAACATCTCAAAGAGCAAAATATTGGCTTTGCGGGTATTAGAGGAAGTACGCGTAATCGCAAAGAGATGCTCGATAGGTTTAAACAAGATCCTGCTTGCGTAGTTTTTGTTGCTTCTCTACAAGCAGCAGGTGTTGGAGTAGATCTTGTGTCTGCATCTGTTGTTATTCATTATGATCGTTGGTGGAATCCAGCACGTGAAAATCAAGCAACCGATCGGGTACATCGTATTGGTCAAAATCGAGGAGTACAAGTATTTAAATTGGTAACTAAAAATACCATTGAAGAGCACATTCACAAGTTAATTGAAAAAAAACAAGCACTTATGGAAGGGGTTATTGAATTCACAGATCAGGATCAAATCAAAAAATTAAACCGTGAAGAGTTAATCCATTTGATTAACTTAATCGACCAGGATGTAAAAAAAATATAAAAAATTACAATAAATTCTTTTGAGTAAGTGCACAGATTCTTTTTTTATAAGGTGTTTTCAATGAAATATGTTGGTATTTTTGTACTTATCGTTGTGAGCGCATTTTTCTTTTTTCCATTTATCAAGCCTAAAAATAAGCTACAAGCTCTTCGCCTAAATATAAGATCTGAGCCTAAGTCAATGGATCCTCGTAAAGGGGGAGAGTTGCTCTCTGCGCAAATGCAATTTCTATTTTTTGAAGGATTGGTAAAAATGTATCCAGATCAATCTATGAAATTAGCTCAAGCCAAGTCCTATGAAGTATCAGAAGATAAGCTCACTTACACTTTTCATTTAAGAGATACTGTTTGGTCCAATAATACCCCTGTAACTGCTTATGATTTCGAACAATCTTGGAAAGACATTCTTGATCCTAAGTTTCCTTCAGCTAGAGAACAGCTGCTTTCTGCAGTAAAAAACGCAGAAGCTGCAAAAAAAGGTCTTATTTCTCTTGATGAGGTAGGTATTAAAGCAATGGATGCAAAAACCCTTGTGATTACTTTAGAAAAACCTATACCTTATCTTTTCAAATTGTTATCTTTTTGCGCTTTTTCTCCTATAAACATTGAAAATGATCGCAAAAACCCTAATTGGGCTCATGATGCAGGACCTAACTTCTTATGCAATGGTCCTTATTCTTTAGAAAAATGGGATCATGGAAATCAAATCATTGTTGTACGCAATCCTAACTATCGCAAAACAGAAGATATACACTCAGAAAAAATCATTTTTAACATCGTTGAAAATGACGCAGTAACACTGGAGATGTTTGAGAAGGGCTTAATAGATGTAATTGGAGATGCTTTAACCGATATCCCTTTAGAAGCAATTCCTAGGTTAGAAAAAACATGGACAATTTCTCGAGAGCCAAAAGCTTGCACCTTGCTCATTAATATCAACACAGAGAAACCTCCCTTTAATCATCCTAAAATCCGTAGGGCATTTGGCCTTGCTATCAATCGTCAAGAATTGATTGGATTATCTGGAAAAGGGGTTAAAAAAAATATCCTAACAGAGCAAATCAGCACAGCTTATCAGGCAAGTTGTGCAGCAACCAATCTCATTCCTCCTTGTTTGAAAGAAAATCGCTATCATTCTTTTTTTATAGACAATGATATAGAAAGAGCGCGTATTTTATTAGAGGAAGGTTTACAAGAGCTCAGCCTTGATAAAAAAGTTTTTGAATCGATATCTCTTTATTATAGCCAACGTTCCTTTGAAGCAAATGCATTAATACAAGTGATCCAACAACAGTGGTTAAAAGTTTTAGGCATTTTCATTAAACTAGAGTGTTTAGATTTTAGCATTATGTTGGATAAACTATTTTGTGGTAACTACGCCATGTCTTTTATGCGCTGGAATGAAGCATATCCGGATCCGATGAGTATCCTTGAAAGGTTTAAATACAAAGCATATACAATGAACTTTTCCAATTGGGAGCATTCAGAGTATATTCGATTACTTGACCGATCTTTTTATGAAGAAGAGGACAAGCGAATGCAAACTCTAGAACAAGCAGAAAAAATCCTTTTAAGCGAGATGCCAGTCATTCCTTTATATCATGAAGACTATGTGTATATGATAAACCCCCGCTTGCCTTTTACCATACCTCTTTGGTGGAAAGATAGAACGCTGCTACCGCTATCTGCTGAAGATCAAAGAATGCAAAAAGAAAATAAATATGCTCAAAACCCGGATTGAGCAGTTTGCTAAAATGCAATTTTGATTTATCGTAACCCTCTATTAATTTGTATGACGAGGGTTATCATGAGTGTACATACACAAGTAGAACGATTAGATCATTTAGGTGTTATTGCAGGTGTTATTCAAGACTTGGGCCTCGTAGAATTTATCGACAATCGAATTCCCGGTGATTCTAGAGAAGGAATTAGTTGCGGAGAAGCTGTTGCCGGTATGATCATCAATGGATTGGGATTTTCAGATTGCCCTCTGACACTAACTCCTCAATTTTTCGAGAATAAGGCATTAAGCAAGCTATTTCGTCCAGGTGTGAATGCAGAAAATTTCAACCGTTTTAAGCTAGGAAGAGCCCTAGATGATTGCCATGCATATGGCTGTGACCTGCTATTCGCAGAAGCTAGTGTACAAATATGTCAAAAAGAAGCTATTGATACGAAGTTCAACAGCTTAGACACAACAGCTTTTGCTCTCACAGGAGAATATGAAAGTGATTCTGATGAGCATACAATTGAAATTACCCATGGTTATTCGAAAGATCATAGACCAGATTTAAAACAAGTCGTTTTAGAGATAATGTGCTCGCATGATGGCGGCATTCCCGTTGTTAGTAAAGCTTGGAATGGTAATGCTTCGGACACAAAAATTTTTCGTGAAAGAGCAAAAGCTCTTGCAGATAGCTTTAAAGCAGCAGAAACCCCTCGCTATCTTATTGCGGATTCCAAACTATATGACAAACAAACGATTGAGCAAGGTCTATGTTTAATTCCCTTTATTGCACGAATCCCAGGCACGATCATGCTTGAAAATACAACTATCGAATCAGCACTTCAAAAACCAATGAAAGAGTGGACTCTTTTGGATGAAAAGCATCGCTTTTACACTTTTAATCTACAACACTACGGCCTTCAACAGAGATGGATGGTTGTTCATTCGCAAGAGAGGCAAAATAAGGCTGAAAATATGGTTGAAGTTAGGTGTAAAAAAGAGCGAGAAAAAATTGAGAAAGCATTGAAGACATTGTCAGCAGAAGAATTTTCATGTCCTCATGATGCTAAAGGTGCGCTGAAGCGCTGCTTTAGCAAAAGCAAGTTTTATGAGGTTTTAGAAGGAACAATTGAAGAGGAAAAAAAATATGAATCGAAGGGCCGTCCTAAACAAGAGAGTCTCTATAAATTAGTTTATCGAATTACAGGAATTGTGCAAGAGTGTCAAGCAGTCAGAGAAGAAGCAATAATACAATCTAGCTGTTTTATTGTGGGAACGACGATTCCTCAAAAAGAATTGAGTGATGCAGAAGTGATTCTGGCCTATAAGAACCAAAATAATACAGTTGAAAGGGGTTTTCGCTTTCTCAAAGATCTATTGATGTTTACTTCATCACTTTTTGTAAAAAAAACGGAGAGAATTATGGGGTTATTGATGGTAATGACGTTGGCATTATTGATATATTCAAATAGCACAAAGGCGGCTTCATAAAGCACTTAAAGAGCTTTAAGAGACTCTTCCAAATCAAATACGCCAAGAAACAGCCAAGCCGACTCTTCGTTGGATTTTCCAACTTTTGGAGGGAATCGAGTTAGTAAAAATATGCATTGAAAAGACATCCCATGTAGTGATTTCAGGGATAACTCCTCTCAGAAGGCGAATTCTTGGTTATTTTGGAAACTCCGTAAGAAAAATCTATGAATTGGATCTTCAATCTGCTCCAGTGATTTGACAAGTTTTTTTTACGGAAACTGCTCAATGTGGGTCAAAAGACTCTTCTTTAATTACCGCTGTTCTATGATCTGTTCTTGTTAATATAAAAAAATTTTTACAATTAATTCTTTAAATAAGTACACTGATTCTTTTTATAAGGTGTTTTCAATGAAATATGTTGGTATTTTTGTACTTATCGTTGTGAGCGCATTTTTCTTTTTTCCCATTATTAAACCTAAAACTAAGATGTTAACTCTTCGTCTCAATATGAGAGCTGAGCCTAAGTCAATGGATCCACGTAAAAGAGGGGATATGCGCTCCTCACAAATGCGGTTTTTATTTTTTGAGGGACTCATTAAAATGTACCCAGACCAATCTATGAAATTAGCTCAAGCCAAGTCTTATGAAGTGTCAGAAGATGATCTCACTTACACTTTTCATTTAAGAAATACTGTTTGGTCTAATAATGCCCCTGTTACCGCTTATGATTTTGAGCAATCTTGGAAAGACATTCTTGATCCTAATTTTCCTTCTACAAATGCACAATTATTTTCTCCTATAAAAAATGCAGATGCAGCAAAAAAAGGTCTTGTTTCTCTTAATGAGGTAGGTATTAAAGCAGTGGATGAAAAAACCCTTGTGATTACTCTGGAAAGGCCTACTCCCTATCTTTTTAAGTTACTTTCTTTCTGTACTTTTTCTCCTATAAATATTGAGAATGATCGCAAAAACCCTAATTGGGCTCATGACGCAGGACCTAACTTCTTATGTAATGGTCCTTATTCTTTAGAAAAATGGGATCATGAAAACCAAATCATTGCTGTACGCAACCCCAACTATCGCAAAACAGAAGATCTACACCCAGAAAAAATTATTTTTAACATAGTTGAAAATGATACAGTAACTTTAGAGATGTTCGAAAAGGGCTTAATAGATGTAATTGGAGATTCTTTAACCGATATTCCTCTAGAAGCAATTCCTAGACTAGAGAAAACATGGACAATTTCTCGAGAGCCAAGGGCTTCTACTATACTTATTCACATTAATACTGATAAAGCTCCCTTTAATCATCCTAAAATTCGCAGGGCATTTGCTCTTGCTATCAACCGCCAAGAGTTGATTGGATTATTTGGAAAAGGTGTTAAAAAAAGTATTACAACAGAGCATATTAACACAGCTTATCAAGCAAGTTTGAGCGCAACAAATCTCATTCCTCCTTGTTTAAAAGAAAATCGCTATCGTTCTTTTTTCAAAGATAATGATGTGTGCCAAGCACGTATTTTATTAGAAGAAGGCTTGCAAGAACTAGGAGTTGGGAAGCAAGTTTTTGAATCTGTAGTTCTCTGTTACGGCCAACGGGCTCCTGAAAAAAATGCAGTAATTCAAGTACTCCAACAACAATGGTTAGAGACTCTAGGTGTTTTTATTAAGCTAGAATGTCTAGATTTTAGCATTATGTTAGATAAATTGTTTCGCGGTGACTATAACATGTCTTTTATGCGCTGGGATGAAACGTATCCGGATCCAATGAGTATTCTTGAAAGATTTAAATACAAAACCTATGGAATGAATTTCTCCAATTGGGAGCATCCTGAATACATTCGATTGCTTGATCGATCTTTTTACGAAGAAGCAGATACAAGATTACAAACTCTAGAACAAGCAGAAAAAATCCTTTTAAGCGAGATGCCTGTCATTCCTTTATATCATGCAGACTATGTGTATATGATCAACCCACGGTTATCTTTTACTATACCTCTTTGGTGGAAAGATCGAACTCTATTGCCTTTATCTCCTGAAGCTCAAAGAGTGCAAAAAGAAAATAAATGCACGCAAAGATCTTTTCCTTAATAGCTATTTGTTTCCATTAAATGATCTTATTTTTTTGTTAATATAAAATTATAAATTTACAATAAATTATTTGAAGAAGTATGCTTGTTTCTTTTTTTAGAGGGTTTTCAAATGAAATATATTGGTATTTTTATTCTTATCATTGCTAGCGCATTTTTCTTTTTTCCATTTATCAAACCTAAAGCTAAGATGTTAACTCTTCGCCTCAATATGAAAACAGAACCCAAAACTATGGATCCACGTAAAGGAGTAGATAGATACTCCATACAAATGCATTTTTTATTTTTTGAAGGGCTTGTGAAAGCGTATCCAGATCAATCTGTAAAACTTGCCCAAGCCAAATCCTATGAAGTATCAGAAGATAAACTTACCTACACTTTTCGTTTGAGAGACACGGTGTGGTCTAATAACACCCCTGTTACGGCTTATGATTTTGAACAAACCTGGAAAGATATTCTTAGGCCCGATTTTCCCTCAATGAGTGCATCGTTATTCTCTTCTATAAAAAATGCAGATGCGGCAAAACAAGGACTTGTTTCTATTGATGAAGTAGGAGTCAAAGCAATAGATGCAAAAACTCTTGTAATTACTTTAGAAACGCCAAATCCTTATCTTTTCAAATTGCTGTCTTTTAGTGCTTTTTCCCCTGTAAATATTGAAAATGATCGAAAAAATCCCAATTGGCCCGAAAAAGTAGGACCTAATTTTTTATGTAATGGTCCTTATTCTTTAGAAAAATGGGTTCCTAGCAATCAAGTCGTTGCTAAACGTAATCCACATTACCGAAAAACACAAGATCTACACCCAGAAAAAATCATTTTTAACATAGTTGAAAATGACGCAATAACTTTAGAGATGTTTGAGAAGGGTTTAGTGGATGTAATTGGAGATTGTTTAACCAGTATTCCTTTAGAAGCCATTCCCAATTTAGAAAAAAAATGGATCATTTCTCGTGCGCCAAAACCCTCTTCTCTATTCATTAACCTGAATACAGATAAAGTTCCCTTTAATAACTCTAAAATTCGCAGGGCACTTGGGCTCGCGATTAATCGGCGAGAATTAATCGAAATATCTGGTATGGATCAGGATCAAGCAAATCTATCAGCAACGAGTATGATTCCCCCTTGTTTAAAAGAAGATCGCTGCCGCTCTTTTTTTAAAGATCATGATATTATTCAAGCGCGTGTTTTACTAGAAGAAGGGTTAAAAGAACTAGGGCTTACTAAAGAGGTTTTTGAATCTGTTATTCTTTATTATTATGCCTATTCTTCTGGAACAAATAAATTGATGCAAGTAATCCAACAACAATGGTTAAAGGCATTAGATCTTTTCATTAAAATAGAGTGTTTAGAGTTTAGAGTTGCAATAGATAAATTCATCAAAAGAGATTATTCCATGGGCTTTGCTTGTTGGATTGCCATGTTCGATGACCCAATGAACCCTCTTGGGAAATTTAAATCCAAAATGCATGCAACCAATTTCTGTAATTGGGAATGCCCAGAATACACGCAATTACTCGACCAATCTTTTTACCAAGAAGGGGAAGCAAGATTGGATATTTTGGAACAGGCAGAAAAAGTTTTTTTAAACGAAATGCCCTATATTCCTCTATATCATGAAGATTATATATATATCACAAATCCACAGTTTCCTTTTACGATACCACTTTGGTGCAACGATCGGATGCTAATGCCTTTAGAAAACGCAAAATAAATTGTCATGCAGGAAAATATAATCCAAACAGAAAGGTTAATCCTACGGCCTTGGAAAAAAGAAGATCTTGCTTGCTTGCAGAGCTTAAATCAAGATCCACGAGTCATGGAATATTTCCCCTCTTTAAAAAGCTACAAAGAGAGTTTGGAAGAGTATAATCGCATTGTGGAAGATTTTAAAAAAGAAGGATTTGGACTTTGGGCGGTTTCCATAATAGGAGGCGCTGATTTTATCGGTTTTATTGGTTTACATCGTGTGAAGTTCACTGCGCATTTTACGCCAGCTGTCGAAATAGCTTGGAGATTAATGGCTGATTACTGGGGTAAAGGGTATGCAACAGAAGGAGCCATAGCTTGCTTGAAATATGGATTTGAAACATTAAATCTTAATGAAATCGTCAGCTTTACAACGACTACAAATAAACGCTCTATAGCTGTTATGGAAAGAATAGGGATGTCACGCGATCCAAAAGATGATTTTGATCACCCAAAATTAGCAGAAGGTCATCCCTTAAGAAGACATGTGTTATATCGGCTACAAGCAAATGAGTGGAAGAGACGCCATATATATTCCACAGATGCTGGCCCTAATAGATAAAATGAAAGGCTTAAAATAAAATTTTATCTATCTACTTATTCACTTAAACCGCTCCTTTAAGATATTTAAAAAAGTTTTTTAGAAAGTAAGATAAAGTACCTGAAAAAATTTAGAGCCGTTTTTGCTAATGCTCCTCTTTTTACCTCAGCAGAGGCAGAAAAAGAGAGTTTCCTAGTATATGTTAGGCCCAACATCTTTTTTATTTAAAAAAATGTATAGTTCTAATTGTTTTTTAATCTCTCAAGCTCTCTTTTTAACAAATTTATAATCTCATCTTGTGCATCTGTAGCTACTGCATCTTCAAGTTCTAGTTTTTTACCACAGCCATTAGGGCAATGAGAAGTTGAAGATTTTTCAAAAAAAATTTTTAATGTTTCAATGTCCCAAAAATGCAGGGGATTATTTTTTTCTTTTACGGGGTATATAGGAAGTTTATATGTAATCGAATCCATTGGGAAATCGGTTGATTGTTCTAAATTTTTAAGCTCATTAGGAAAATTTTTCTCAAGTTCTGCAAGGAGCTCTTTAATTCTTTTCCCATTTTTTTGTGCTAGGTCATTAGGTTTTGGTATGAGATTGGGTTTAAAAAAAATAAGAATAGTTTGTTGGAGATGCTTGATCGATTGATGGATTTTCTGGAGTGCAAAAACAAGCATTTCAAGGGCTGTTTGCATAGCAAAAACCCTAACAGTAAATAGGTAATGAATTACGACCAGTTTATTAAGAGCATTCCATTTGAGTGGCTTGAGTAATAAAAAGGTAAGAGTAGAAGCAATGGCTTTGTTTAAAACCTCAAATCGATCAAGATATTTGTTTCTATGCTCGTCTCTTCCCCGATTTGCAATAGAGTTCCCGTATTGCGCAAGATTTTGTTGATAAAGAGATTTATCGTAATGACTAGGAAATAAATGGATAAAAGCTTTTTTTTGCACTTTATCAATTAAATACTGTAATAGATGGCAAGTGATGGCCTGGTTTAGAGGGCAAGGAGTTATATTAGAGGATCCCATAAGAATCAAAGCATTCTTAACAGTTTTTTGATAAAAATTAAAAAAATTATATGTATTTATCATCTAAATAGTTCTATTATTTAATTAAATGTTTTTAAGTATCTGAGAGGGTGAATTAAAATTCAATGGGTTTTAGTTAAAGTATTTCTTTAGTTCTTTCGCAATCTATGGTTTTTTAATGGGGGTTTTTTTATTATGGTTATCTTAAATCTTAAAGAGGCTTATGAAAACAATACAACTAGCTCTGGTAGGGCGTCCAAATGTCGGAAAGTCTGCCTTATTTAACGCAATTTGCAAAAAAAGAATTGCCATCGTAGACGAAGCAGAAGGGATAACGCGGGATCGTCTATATGCTGAAACGGATCTTTTTGGCCAGTCTTTTGAGGTGATCGATACGGGTGGAATTCATTCTGATCAGAGGATTGTTTTCCAAGAAGAGATCCGTCGTCAAGCAGAGATTGCTATTGAAGAGGCTGATGTACTGGTCATGGTGGTGGATTTCACTGTGGGAGTTACACTTTTAGATGAATATGTAGCAAAAATTTTATTGCGTACTAAAAAAAAGGTTATTTTAGCTGTTAATAAAGTAGATGACTTTTCTAAAGCTCAAGCAATCTATGAGTTTCATTCCCTAGGGATTAAAGACATCGTTGCGGTTTCTGCTACACAAAAGTTTCAGATTGCAGAATTATTAGAAGTAGCATTTCTTGGGATAAGCTTCCCTGATGAGGTAATTAAAGAGACAAAGGGAATCGGGACTGCAATTATTGGCCGCCCTAATGTGGGCAAATCTACCATTGTAAATTACTTGCTAAAAGAAGCCAGATGTGTGGTCAGCCCCATTGCAGGAACCACTCGCGATTCTATCGATGTGGAGATTCAATTAGAAGATCAGCTGTTTACCTTAATCGATACAGCGGGTATTCGCAAAAAAAAATCAGAAAAAGAAGTAGTGGATAAATTTGCAGCTCTACGCACCGAAAGAGCAATGGATCGAGCAGATGTATGCGTACTTGTGATCGATGCAGAAAAGGGGATTAGCACGCAGGAAAAACGCATTGCTAATGAAATCGCTGCTTTAGGTAAAGGTTGTGTTTTAGTGTTTAATAAATGGGACCTTGTAAAAGGATTCCGGATGGAACATTGCCAGAAGAGTTTTGAAATTGATGTACCTTTTCTAACCCACTGTCCCTTATTATTTACCTCTGCAGAAACAGGAAGAAATGTCGAGAAGATTTTTCATGCAGTTGCTAAAGTACACGAGCAACAATTGCGCCGCATTACAACAGGACAGCTAAATAAGTTTGTCGAACAAGTTGTGCAAAAGTATCATCCTCCCATGATCGATGGAAAGCGTCTGCGCATTTATTACATGGCACAAATTGGTGTGCAGCCCCCTCGCTTTGTTTTATTTGTCAATAAACCTGAATTAATGCTTGATTCTTATAAAAAATATTTAATTAATCAGTTTCGCCTACACTATGGGTTTTTAGGCTCTCCGATTGAATTTATTTTAAGAGGGCGCAAAGAAAAAAAATTAGTTCCATCAAATCCCCAATTAGAAAAACAAGCCATTGATTTAGAAGAAGAAGAACTGGATTTAGAAAAAATAGATTCTTCTTATTTTGAATGAGGCACAGGGTTGTACTTGATGAGCTTTTGATCAATCTCGATACAGCGATATATCCAAGGATCGCTGTTTTCTCGTTGCAAACGATCACAGCCTAAAAAAAAGCCTAGTACAAAGCCATGTTTTTGCATGGCCTGTTTCATATAACTAGAAGAAGAAGGGTAAAAGTGGCTTCTTGGCCCATCTACTGGCGATAGAATGTGCTGATGGAACCAAATCACTTTTTCCGCTACATATACAGGTAGGGAAGAAGAAGTAGGTTCTGTTTTTTTTGGCTGGGAAAAAATCAGATCTGCATCTTTGCCCCATGGCTCAAAGTAACCTGGCAGTGCATATACCCAAAAAGGGAATAAAAGAAGCAGTAATCTAAAAAGCATATTTAAGCATCAACATAGGAAATAAACGTTGTTCTTTCATCAAATGGCAACCTAAGGTTTCATAGAGTCTTTCATTATAGCATTTAGCCTCTAGGCCTGCGCCATACACTCCTCCAAAATACCATCCAGCTTCAAAACTTGTAAAGATCACACCAGCTGCGATATTGCCATGATCAAAACAATAAACAGATGCAGCAATAAATAATCCATTGAGTAAAAAAGCGGTTAAAGCGGATTGTTTTTGTCCTAAATACAAATAACCAGAACCTGGCAGTAGGGCATTTAACAGTTGTGCTTTGCCAACAGATTTTTTATGTGTTTGGTACTCTTGCAAAAAATCGCTTAAATAAGGTCTTGGAGGAGGACTCTCTTCAATAAGATTTAAGGCAAAAAAATCAGCTGTCATGAAAGATTTAGATAAATATAGATCCATCGATTGATCAGGGAAGTACTGATTGAATAACTCTAAAATATGATCGGCTTGAGTTAACTGATTGGTTTGAATATAGCAATCATAGAGAACAACTAAGAGATCGTGTAAGGGTGCAAACTCTGTAGAGACATGTCTAAGGCGACTCTCTTGGAAAACAGCAAGGGCTTGATCGTATTTCTGACCCATGTAATAGCAAATAAGGACGCCGTATTGTATTTGTAAAAGACGAGGGCTATCAGAAGAAGAGAGTAAGATCTCCGCTCTTTTAAAGGCTGTGATAGTTTGATATAGGTCGCATTCCTTGGCAAAACCTAATGCAATCCGCATCTCTTTGCCCCAGTCGGATTGTCCTTCGTCGTGAGATAGAGCTTCAAATGCAGAGGGAAGCGCTTTTATATAGCGATCGTGCACAGAATATTGAAGTACAGGTTCTATCTCATCAGAAACTCTTTTATAACAACTACATAAGCTGAATAAGAAGAGAATGCATAAACCAAGTTTATTCATTCTCAGGAAGTTTGACCAAATCGAGCCCTTCATCAAATTCTTCTTTGAGGATCGGTAAAGAAGCGCTATCTTTGTAGAGCCATTCTTGATGTTCGGTAACTTTTTTATATTCATCATAGGAATTAATAATTTGTGGTCTAACAAAAATGATTACGTTAGATTTTGCCAGATCACGGTCATTTTCGCTAAAGAAAACACCAATCACAGGTAAACCCCCTAAACAGGGAAGGCCTGTCTTAACACGATGTTTAATATTCTGAATCATTCCGCTTAAAACCACAAAGTGATTATTAGGGACATGTACCCTAGTGTCCATATGTGTATGCGAGGTTTGAATACCTGTTAACTGTGCATTATTTACATTGGCAACAGGGTTTACCACCTCTGTAATGTCATGCACGATATCTAATGTAACCATGTCATTATCGCCTAGAATAGGGGTAATCGTTAGATTAACCCCTATATCTCGATACTCTACGTTCGAAGTAGTGACTGTATTATTGGAGCTATTAGTTACAATGGCTCCGGTAAAAGGGATATTTTGTCCGACAAAAATATTGGATTGACGGTTATCTTGTGTGATGATTTTAGGATTCATCACAATTGTCGTATCTACATCTGTTTGTAGTGCGTTGACCAAGCTGCCTAAAGAAATAAAGGATTTCCCTTTATGCATAATAATATCGCCAATGACACCTAAATCAAAGCCATTAGTAAAAGGAATCATTGTACTTTTTGGAGTAGTAGTTGCATTGACTGTTTGAAGATTACCACCAAATTGTGTTGGGGGGGGCACTGCTACTGGGAAGTTTCCAAAACCAACTGCTGCTTTATCTAAATACTGCATTTTGCTGCCCCATTGCAAACCGAAGTTTTGGGCATTGCTTAAACGCGTTTCAATGACGAGCACTTCGATGAAAACTTGTTTAAGAGGTGTATCTAAATTTTGGATAAGTTCTTTGAGTTTAATCAGAACGCCTTCTTGTCCTGTGCTAAGTAGGGAATTGGTTACTTTAATCCATTGTAAAGAGGCTACAGCATCAGATAGCGCGGAAGATTCCCCAGAGGATTTAGCTAAACTAGCCACCACTTGCTTTAAGGCAATTTGAATATCATCTCCGCCGTGGAACTGTAATTTGTAGACTAGAAAGCTCGTATTTTCAATCGATTCAATCGCTGGGTTTGCAGTTGACTGGCCGGGGATATCAAATTTTTGTAGCAACCCTTCTATTCTTTGGATAGCTGTAGGTTCTCCGGAAATAAGCAGAATAGAGGTTTTAGGAATCCATTTTAAATTGTTAATAGCATCGAATAAAGAGGTATCTGAAACGCCTGCGCTAATTAAATTATTCATGAATTCTTGCAGAATTTCAATTAGATCATCTCCATTTACAAATTTAGGAGTATAGGTAGTAAAGGTGCTTGCTTTGCGTTCGTTTGGAATTTGTGGTTTGCCTCCTTTAGATAGATCGAAGTTTTGTGCTAATTGTTGTACACGCTCAAGGGTTTGTTCTGTTCCCGTAAATAAGAGAGAGTTTGTCTCTTTAATCCAGCGTACTTTTTCTAAGGTTTCTGCAAGACTTTTATCGGGTAGTGTGGATTTTTCCAATTGGGCTGCAAAGTTTTTTAAGGAAGCAATGAGTTGCGTAGCATTGGTGTTTTGGATGTTATAGACAAAAAAGGTAACATTGCCCACATGTTGGATCGATCCAGAAGCATTGGCAATATCTATGCTATCGAGCAAAGATTGTACTTTAGTAAGGGTTTCTTGATCTGCTGCAAATACAAAAGATTTAGTAGCTGCGACATAGCGCACAGAGGATAGGGTTTTTAATAGCTTAGGATCATTTAATCCTGATTCTTTTAGATCAAAAGCTAGATCGACGAGTGCTGCTTGAATCTCTTCTGCAGGGACATATTTGGGTTTATAAATAGAAAAAGAGGAAGCTCCTGCAGGGTATCCTTCATTGTTATCCAGAGAAACTAAGAGTGTTTGGATTTTTTCTATTGAGTCTGGATCGCCAGTGAACACTAAAGACTTTGTACTCTCAACCCATTGCATAGTTGCTACAGCAGCTAAAAAGGATTTATCGATTAAGCCCCCTGTTTTAAGAGCATGGCTCATGTCTTTTAAAGCTTTTTCTAAATCCTCTGGCTGACGGTACACTGGTTTATACACAAAGTAATTGGATTTAGGAGGTGTTTTTTTATTAGGATGTGCCTCATGAGGTGCAATATCAAAAGTAGGTAAAATGGTTTCTATCTGTCTTAAAGCAGGTCTTGTTCCTGTGAATACTAAAGAATTGGTTTCCTTGATCCATTTCATGCTTTTAATCACATCAACAAGATCTGAATCGGGATGAGGAGATGCTTGAAGATGCTCTAGCATTTGGTGCAGAGAATTTGCTATTTGAGACTCTTCAGCATGTTCAATTTTATAGATGAAGAAAGAGCTATTTCCCGTTTTTGTAAGAATAGGTGTATCTAATTTTGCCAAAATATCTTGTAGTTTAGCGATGCTTTGATCATCAATCACAAACAATAAAGAATTAGAATCACGCAAAACTTGAACACCAAAAATAGCAGAAGCTAGCGCTGAGCTTCCTGTTTGTTTAAGCTCAGAACTTACTTGCTCTAATTCTTTTTTTAATTCACTAACCGTGCGGTTTTTGACTTTATAGAGGAATACTTTTCTCAAACCAGGTTTTGCAAAAAGCCCTGCTTCTGAAGAGACATCCAAATCCTCCATAATCTCCATGGCTTTTTCAATTAAATAGGGCGTTGAAACGATATAAACCGTATGCGACTCTAATTGGGGAACAAAAATGATAGGATTTGATTCAACAAAAGGAGAGATAATTTGCTGAGTTAAAAGAATTAACTGATCCAGAGGCAATTTTCTTGCATTGTAGGAATCAATTTCTAAGGGGCTATGCGGGGCATCTAAACTGCTTAAAAGGGTGCTGATTTGCTCTATATTTGCAGCAATGTCAGTTACAATTAGCTGCTTTGTCTCTGGTGACATTTCAATTAAAGCAGCATCGGACACCATCGGTCTAAGAATACTTGCAACCGTAGTAATATTTGCATTTTTGATCCGAAACACACGTGTTACTAAAGCTGCAGGTTCTATTTTAGAGAAAGGACTATCTTGGGAAATGATCGGTGGAATTTGATGCACCCTTTTACTAGAGGTGATCAGAATATTTTTATCCTGCTCAACTAGATTTAAGTCATGTACGCGTAGTACCTGTATTAAAACAGACATCACATTTTTAGCAGATACAGGCTCTTCAGAAACAACAGTAACAGTAAATTGCAATTCTGATTCTTCAAAAACAAAATTTAAGTTTGTGATTTTGCTTGCAAAACGAATTAACTCGATAATAGATACGTTATTGAAATTAATAGTATATGTATCCTTGTCTGAATAGATAAGGGCTTTAGAATTTTCTAATTTGTACGCAATAGGATCTGTATCTAAAGTATAGGCAATAGTAGAAAATGGCAGTGCACACAAAGTGATTTTGTAACAAAAATGAGATCGAAATTCTTTCATAGCTTAAGGAGACTCCGGTTATGACCCTTTTACAAGGAGCTATACAAAAGATAAAATAGCTTGTAACGAATCCTAAAATACTGTTTGGTTTATTGTAAACGGCTGTTTATGCAATAGGCCTTAATAAACTAGGAATTACTATGATTTTTTGCAAAATGCGCTATGATCACGATGAAAACGGCCAGGAAATTTTATTAAAAGAAGATACATTTCAGGTAATGATGGAATGGGAAAAACCTTACATGCAAGCCTGCGTTGATGAGCTACAACCTTTCGGTGATGTCTTAGAAATAGGTTTTGGGCTAGGGTACTCTGCCTCTCACATTCAATCTTATAAACCTAAATCTCATACAATCATTGAATATCATCCCTTAATTGCGCAAAAGGCGCGTGATTTTGCAAAAAAATATCCCCATGTCACAATTATTGAAGATACTTGGCAAAATGCTCTTAAAAGTTTAGGAGTATTCGATTGTATTTTTTTTGACGATTACCCTTTAGAAAGTCAGCAGCACTTAGAAAAAATAGAAAAAGAAAGCCAAGAGTCCTCCCTTATTGTCAAACAAGCAGAATTGCTCATTAAAGAGATTAACCAGCAATTCCCCAATCTATCTACACAAAAGTACTCTGACCAAGATCTAGATGATTTTGTAAAAACAGTTGCATCAGAGCCAAAAGAGCAACTAGCTACCTTTCTAGAGCAGCTCCATAACAACCAACAAATTACCAAACAGCAATTAGAGAGACTCACAAAAAAACACAATATACAGTTGAAAGAGCCTTCTGAAAAACAACCCTTTCATTTTCAAGGGCCCTCCGATCGTTTATTTGCTTTTCTTCAGCCCTGTTTAGCTTCTCATATGCGCAATGGATCTCGGTTCTCCTGTTTTTTAAGTGACCCTAATTCAAAATTGACAGATCATAGATTTTCTGAAATCATTGCTAATCCCTACCTTGATTACCAAGAAAAACAGATAGCGATCAAAGTGCCTGATAATTGCAAGTATTATAAGGGAGATAAGGCTCTTGTCATAGTCATAACCAAAAGGCTTTAACTATAAAGGGTTTCTTCTTGTGCTATTTGGTAATTTGCATGCTCTAACTTAGCTTGAAGAAGATTTGTATATTTTTCTAAGAGTTTCGTATTTTCTTGCTTTAACTGTTTGTTTAATTGTTTTAATTGTTCGTTTTCTTGATATGTTTCTCTATATAGGGTTCCTTGTCTTCCAGATAAGGTGCCAACAGTTGTATGTAAACTATCAATAAGTGGATCAAACGCAAGCTCAGTAGGAGATACCCTAAGTTTTTGTTGGATTTTTCTACAAAGAGATTTAGGGTACATTTTTAAAATATTGGCTAAAGAGAGGGGGATATCTGCCATAAAAAATAAGGCAAGACCAAAATGCCTTGATGCTTGTTTAGCAATTTTGTGATGTGTGGGGATATAATCAAACGCAGAAGCCGGAATAGAATAAATAGCCATTGCTATGCTAGCTATTAATTTAATAGATCCTAAACCTGCATGTATAAGCACATCCTGTCCTCTTCCCACAATTTTTGCAAATACAAGAGCTGTGCGTATAACCAGATTTGAATGGTTTGAGAGCTGTGTTTGGAAATAGTTTCCAGCATTAAGATAATTATCACAAGACAAAGGATTGTAGTTACCTATAAATGCCATTACTGACCTCGTAGTATCTTATTAATTAAAAAATATTGATTATTTCCTGGGGCTTATTGACTTTTTCTCTAGAAAAGCGTTAACTTGAAACGGCGGTATTAACTCTCCTATGTAAGATACGCTTTGCCTGATTTTTATTGTATCGCGCTACCATTGCAGGTGTTAATTCTTTGGTAAGGTGTTTAGCATAACGGGCTGCTTTGCTTTTAGAAATTTTTTCCCACCCACCCTCTACTAGGTGCTCTACATATTTCTGAGCATATGGTGTAAAATAAAATTCTAGATTTATTTCTTTTTTTCCTACTTTAGGAATCTTAAGAAGGTAATTTTTAAAAAGAGAATCTTTCATCTCATGAGTTTTTTTTTCAGAAAGGGAAGTCCAAACTTTATAAAATATTTTGATGTGGTTTTCGGCAAAGAGGATTGCGTCCTTTTCAGAGGCTTCAGGTGTACTTTTTAAACAGCATTGAAAAAGATCCATGAAATAGCTGGCATGTATCTCTGCTACGTTTTTAGCATTTTCTTGTTCACCATCTTTTAAGCAGCACTCTACATATTTCTGAGCATAGGGTATAAAATAAACTTCTAGATTTTTTTTCTTTTCTATTATTTCAGAAATCTTGCAAAGGTAATCTTCAAAAAGAGAATCTTTTATCTCGCTAGTTTTTTCTTTTGGGATTTTAGGAAGGGAAGTCCAAACTTTATAAAATATTTTGATATAGTTTTCGGCAAAAGTTGTTGCATCCTTTTCAGAAGTTTCAGATGTGCTTTTTAAACAGCGTTGATATTCTAAAGAAAAGAGCTTAGGGAAATATTTGGCATAACAGGCTGCTATTTTTTTAGTGTCTTTTCTTAGCCCATCTTTCAAGCAACATTCTACATATTTTTGGGTATATAGGCTGAAATAATGCTCTAGATCTATTTCCTTTTTTTTCATTTTAGAAATCTCACGAAAAGAATCTTTAAAAAGAGAATTTTTTATCTCTTTAGTTTTTTCTTTCGGGATCCCAGAAAGGGAAGTCCAAACTTTATAAAATATTTTGATGTGTTTTTCGGCAAAAGTTGTTGCGTCCTTTTCAGCAGTTTCAGATGTGCTTTTTAAACAGCGTTGATATTCAGAGGAAAGCTCAGCAAAATACTTGGCGTATGCATCTGCTTGTTCTTCAGTTTTTTCCTTTGATTGTACTTTTGGTTGTCTTGCTAGTTCTTTAGAGTAGGCATTAACATAAGTTTTGGCATAAAGCATTGCTTGTTTTTCAGCTTCTTTTTCTGAACATTCTTTTGAAAATCTTAGATACATAGGAGAATATATTCTAATGCAGTTTCTGGCATATACCGTTGCCTTTTGCTGTATTTTTTTTTGACCTTCATTGTTTTTTATATACTCTGCATATAGCATACTGGATAGCTTAGGATGGTTTTCAGCAGAGATTTCTGCCATTTTTTCAGCAACTTCTGGAGAGTGCTTAACAGAGTATTTTGCTTTTTCTTTTAAGAAGATCTTTTGAAATTCTTCTTTGTTAACAATATCTTTTTTGAAAGGGAGTAAAAACTTAGAGAAAAGGTTTTCTATCTTTTCCATTTCATCTTTAGGGTATCTATTGATAATGTTTGTAACAGAAATAAACATATCTGCAAGGTAGAAACCAGAAAAACCTAAATGAGCAAAGCCTTCTTTGCCTATATCATAGCTTGGAGCAGATCCACACAATCTTGCTAGAATAAAATAAGGAAGCTTTGTAGTGCAGATAGTCAATTTTGCCAAGCCTGCAATGATATGCGAAGCAACATCATAAATACGGGTAACATCTTTTACAATAACACCTACAACAAGACGAGATAATATATTAGGAGAGGGGCTCTTTGAGCAAAAGTTTTGAGATTGCTTTCCGAGGTTTCGATCAAAGTCAATAAGATTAGATATACCCATAAGAACTTCCATCTGTTTTAAGCAGTCTTTTGCAAGATATAAGGTTTAATTCTAGAGCTTTATTTTAAGTTATTAGCAAGAATTTAACCTTGGTAGATAAAAAAATTATGTTTTAATTTAAATAAAAAATGCTTTTTAATTAGTGTTTTGGTAGGTTTTTATGTATATAATAAATATGCTTTGTATTAATTACATTATTACTAACATGTATTTATTGTAAAATATAATCTGTGATTTTTTATTAAATATAGTGTCTAATATTCTGAAATTATCGAATCCCTAGAATGACGAAAGTGCTTTGGATACCTTAAAAGATAATTCTCAGCTAATATTTTACTTTTCTCTGGATCCGTTCCACTTTCTAATAATGCTTGATATAAGAGGTTTCCCTCTTGTAATGAAAATGACCCTTCTTCAAAAGATGTATCCGAGTCTGTCTCTTGTGTTAAAGTTGATTCATTTAGATCTGCTTCAGATTCAGAATGGGGCGTTTGTAGTCCTTCCTTTTGTGTTTCATGTATTTCTTCTTTGTTAATAACATTTATTTTGGGTAATAAAAACTTAGAGAAAAAACTTTCTACCTTTTCTATTACATCTTTAGGGTATCCATTTATCACATTAGTTAGGGAAATAAACATGTCTACAAAATAGAAGCCAGAAAAACCTAAATGAGCAAGACCTTCCTTACCTATTTCATAATTTGGAATAGATCCCCATAGTCTTGCTAGAATAAAATAAGGAAGCTTTGTAGTGCAGATAGTCAATTTTGCCAAACCTACAATGATATGGATAGCAATATCATAAATACGGGTAAGATCTTTTATAATAACACCCACGACAAGACGAGATAATATATTAGGCGAGGGGTTCTTTGAGCAAAAAACTTGACATCGATTCCCAAGGCTTTGATTAAAACTGATAGGATCTGAAATAAGAAAAGATGTCATTGATTGAACTATATACATAAAGTTTTCCTCTTTTAATAAAATCACTTATCTTAGGCGTTAGCCAACGAGAATTTCTTGGCGTATTTTATTAGCGTATTCCAAACCGCGAGCGCGAGCGCTTATTTTAGGGAGATGATGATTTTTCTTTAGCCTTCTGGAGACTGCAGAAGCAGGTTTTATTTTTATCTTAGGCTTTTCTGGCTTATTTGAAGTAGTTAATGGAACGTCTTTGGATGAGATTAAGTCTAATTTATTATCAAAAGTATCAGATGAACTAAGAACCCCTTCAGACCAAAAACCATCATCGATCTCAAGCCAATTAATAATCTCTTGCTCTCTAGCATGGGTAGTTAATTGTTGTGCTTGATTATTTTCTATAATACTCTTAGCTTTTGTTAGAATAGCATTTATATCGGGATTTAAAATTTTATCAATAATTTTCTCGCATTGAGAAGGTTTGCTTAAATTTTGTGCTGTTTTTTCTATTTCTTCTTCTAATTGATTTAAATCTGTGTTCCTTTTTTCCAATTCTTCTCGAGCTATTTTAAGTTCTTGTTCTAGTTCTGGGTCAGAAATAATAATATTTTTTGTAACAACATTTTTATTGGATATTTTTAAAAAATCAGTAAAAATTATTTTTATTTTATCAATTAGATGTTGAGGATATTTCTTATTAATATGAGTAATGGATGCAAAGATGTCTGCAGTATAAACACATGCAAAGCCTATATGAACAGCTGCTTGCTTACTAGGTGTTTGATGATCTGTTTCTAGGCCGAGAATTCCAGAGGCGACTGCGCAGATGCCTTTTACTGCGCCTGTTGTGAGTTTAACTCCTCCTATGAGTAGATGAATAGCTATGTCATGAATAAGCATAGCTTCTTTGGCTAACGTTATAGTAAAGCGAGTAGGCAGGTTAGCATCTAGGCAATATTTTTGATAAGTGGGAGTAATCGCAAAATACTTATCGAATTTTAAAGGGTCTGAATGGAAAAAATTTTGAGATAACTCTGCAATAGATGTAATGAATACACTCATGGATTTTCCTTTTTTAAAAAAGTATTTTTAAGAAATTCTTTGTATGCAAACTAATGCTTTAGAGGCTGCATTAGCTGCTGTGGGATAATGCAGAACCGATCGAAGAACGGTTTCTGCTTGTCTTTGTGCAGAAAAGAGTAAGTGCTCTTTAATCTCTTCGAAAAACATTTTTTCAAAGTTGGCTAATTCTGTGTTTTTATCGGATACATCAAAGGTGTGTAAAATAAGGGTATCACCAATATCCCAATTATCGATGGTCTCAGAGAATTCTAACTGGGGATTTGTTCCTAATGCAGGGTTTTTAGCTACAATAGTTCGTGGATTAAAGCTCTCTTGAGATACGTGGATCAGGCTGTCATATCCGCAGGAAATGCAACTGAGTTTATCTTGCAGAGGGTCAAGAAGCAATGCACTAAAAGTAATCGGACAGGCTTGTTTGCAAAGCAACTGGTTTAAGTTAGAGGTTAGTTCATCAATTTTGGTTAAGTTTAATTGGTGTGTATACATATGAATCATCCCTTGTAAACTACTCATACAAATTGCTGCTTCTATTGTTGTTGTAGTAGAAGAGGCGAGTAATATGCAAAGACAATTGTTAGGAAGACGAATAAAATCGTAATAAAGACCAAATTGGACGCCATGCCATTTTGCTAAACCGATATCAGCGTGAGACCAAGAGGGGGGTGTTTTAGGTAATATTAGCTGAAATGCTGAGTATAGGTCTTCATAGACTTGCTTGATCTGATCTGGGCCTGCATACTCTTTTTCTAATTCTTTAGATTGTAAATAGAAAGAGACGTCATGAATAAACTCTTCGGTTGTTTGGTAGCGCTCACTAACTGAAATAGCTAATGCTTTTACGAGAATATGTCTTAAACCTTTGGGGATAGAGGTGAGGTTAATAGCGCCGTAACTGAGTTTTCCAGAAATGAGTTCATATAAAATGATGCCTAAAGAATACAGATCAGAAGCAAAACTTAAATGAGAGGAATTCTCTTTTTGTTCAGGGCTCATGTAATTCGGTGTGCCGATAAAATAGGAGGGTAGAGCGAATTGATCTTGTTCGTCTTGTAATTGCGCGATTCCAAAATCAATAAGTTTTACTTCGCCGCCTTCTGTAATTAAAATATTTTCCGGTTTTACATCTCTGTGAATAATTCGAAGAGAGTGTAAATGTTGGAGCGCATAGGCTACTTGCAAAGAGATATCTAAAACTCTACGTATAGATAAAGAATGTTGTACAATAAATTGTCTAAGCGAAACACCATTAATTAATTCCATAGCAATATAAAGCCCCTTTTCCCAGCTTCCTTCCCCATAGAGTTTTACAATATTGGGATGATTAGAAATCGAGATTGCTTTAGCTTCTCTTAGGAAATGCTCAACAGCTTCAGGATGATTAATATGATTAGGAGATAAGACCTTAATAGCTAAAGGTTTTTTTGCCTTAGGATCCAAACCTAAATAAAGGAGGCTCATTCCTCCTTTATTTAAAAGACTCTCTATTTTATAGGGGCCAATTTTTTCAGGCAGAGGAATATCTTCTTTTCCTATCAGCTCAGGGAGCGTATTTTGTTTATAGAAAGAATGCTCTGCCATATTTGAAAATGTTATTCCCCAATCTGTAGGATTTTAACTCCAAGTACATCACCGAGTTGAATAAGCTCTGCTTTGGCAACAGCTTTCCCATTTAAGATTAGTTTTACTCCTTGTTCAGGTCGTGTGGCTAATTCAATCACATTGCCAGGTTTAAGCTGTGTGAGTTTTTTTAGATTCATTCGCATTCTTGCTATTTCTACATGAATAGTCAAGAGAGCATCAGATATGGGGATTAATGGTTCTTCTAGTTCTTGTGTTATTTCTTCTTCTTGATTCATATCTTCTTCTTCGAAATCTTCATCCATGGATCCCTCCTGATAGGCATAGTCGATGATTTTGCAATTAGCTGGTTTACAAATTACAGTAAATAGGGGAGTTTGTTCCAAAAAAAGAGTGGCTGTTCCTTTTGTTGTATTAGGAGAATAAGAGCAAACATCCAAAATTAAAAAATCACCGACTGCAATTTTTTTCCACTGAGATAGAGTAAGTTTTGTGTGGCCGATTTGAGCAGATACGGCTAAATCTATATCTAGACTACTCTCATCAATCGAAAAGGCTGTATTTGCAAAGTGAGTTTTAAAGGCCTGATGAAAACTGACAGGACATACGATTCTTCCCCATAGGACTTTTTTAGGGTGATGAATACCGATATCCATACAAATACAATTTTCTTTGGGAAGAATGGTAGTTAGAGAGCCCATTTTCAAAGACAGATCAGAAAAAGGTTTTAAGGAGTCAAGGGCTTTTAAGATTTCAAGCAGTAAAAATCTATAAAAACCTTCTTGAAAAGAAGTAGAGTTCATTGCTTTTTGACTCTGATTTTCTGTGAGTGCAAGCGAAATCAAAAAAGAGATATCCTCTTGTGCCATAACCCAAAAACATTGTCCTACAAGTGGGCTTAATTGAATGCTTGTTACGATCGGATGATTACCAAGTCCTAACAGCACTTTTTCCTCTGTAAGCAGCTGAGTATCTCCCACTACAAGACTTAATTCAGGAGTTTGTAAAATAGCAGCTACTTCTTGTATGCACTGATCCCAAGGAATATTAGGTGGGTTTCCCCATAAGGGGATCTCTTGCATCTCTTGCAAGGTATGATGGATTTGATGAATCCAGTTCATTGGCATTGTGCTCATTGACTATCCTCATCATCTTGTTTTTGATGATCAGTTGCGTCATGAGATTTCAGTTCTGTAATAATTTGATGAACAGAAAAATCAAAGGAGCTTTGATGAAATCGATTAAGTAACTGAGGTACGTGAGAAGCGATTAAGGATAAGGCAGCGCTAGAGGTAGGCGCTAACTCAATATTAAAAATCTTAGGTGCTGTTGAATATTCTTTTATCGTAATGCGCATTCCAGAAAAAAGAGCAGTATTTGTATCTAGGATAAAAGTGGTTTCCTTATCTTGCGAATGATTCATAAGAATGCAAGTTGAGGCAAGCTTTTCCCAAACCTCTTCTATTTCTATGGGAAAATGAGAGGCTACAGGAGCACTGGTTTCTAATTCAGTTTCAGAGATTTTTGTTGATAGAATAGAAGATAAATCAGGCTTTTTTTCAGGAGAAAGCATGAGATTAGGTGCCCAAATGGGATTTTCTGGAAGGCTTTTATCTTCATTTTTTAAAAGCTTCTTCTGTTTTTCACCTAAAAGCTTACTAAAAGAATCTATTTTAGGCACTTGTTTACCGCTCTCTTGTTTTTTTAAAGAAGAAGGTAATTTTGACGATATAGTCATTTAAGAATCTCCTTGCGTTGGCTGTTGATCGCTCCCAAAGGATTCTTTACGTTTAAAAAGAGGGCGCTCTTCTACATTTGTTTCCAAACGATGAATGCGAAATGCGTAATTACCGCTTGCAAAGTTTGCGAGTAAATTAGGCATGTTTCCTTGAAATAATGCTACTGCTTCTGGATTAGCAGATAGCTGAACATTAAAAGCTTTGGGAGCTGTACTATACTCGGTAATTGTAATACGAGCTCCATAAAAAACAGAAGAAGCAAATTCTTCTCCTGAAAGAGTAAGTTCTGTTTCTGTTGTTCCAGAAAGCTCCATAACCGTCATCACTCCTGCCATTCTGTCAAACAACTGACTTATTTGATAAGAGCTGAAAGCAGATCCCGTTGGCAATGCAGAAGGTTGATAGCTAGGTTGATTGGGTTGTATATTTGCTAAAGGCTCAAAAGAGACAGGGACCTCTTCTTTTTTCTTCTCTTTAGGCTTTGAAGTAGGAGATGTGTGTTTTGGAAGAGAGGACTTAGGTGATGGGGCTTCAGGCGTAGGATTTGCTGAAAGACTCTCTTTTTTTTTAATGCTTTTTTCCTCTATTTGCTTTTCTTCGAGCTTTTTTTCAATAGAGATTTCCTCTGTAGATTTCTTTTGCATTTCTGTTTCAGAAGAGGGAGTTACTTTTTTATGGGATGCATCTACATTTTTTTTAACTCGAAAAGAACTTTTTCCAGGACTAGAACTCTTAAAAATAGAATCCGAAGTTGGTGTTTTAGCTGTTTTAGGAGTTTGCTCTTCTTCTTCTGGTGAATAGCGTTGTCTATTACCTCCTGAAGAGGCTTCTTCTTTTTTTCTGTAATCAAATTTTTCTCTAAATTGATTAGATCCTAGACGGTGCTTATCTTTTTTAGGATCATTAGCAGGATTAAGAGGGTTAGGGATTTTGCCAACTTCGCTCATAGGGGCCTCTTTTTTATCATCTCATACTTGATTTTTATCTGGGTTGTCCAGCATTTTATTGAGACTTCTTTTTCTTATTCTTTTGACGAGAAGTGGCTGTTTTTTTACGTTCATGGCCAGCAGAACCTATTTCATCCATTTCAACGCCTTCTTTTTGTTCTTCAATGAGATGCATGTCGCGATCCCACTCTTTACGATGTAAACGCATTTTTTCTACGTCTTGTTGGCATTCTATAAGCTCTCTGCGCGCTTTATCCACTTCTTCTTCAGCTAGGGTTACCTTTTTTTTTTGTTCTACAACAGCTCGCTGTTTAACAGCTAGCTTCTCATCAACAAGTTTTAAGTATTGTTTCATCTGCTCTACTTTATGAGGAACTGCTCCTTCGTCCATGTGATCGCGTAATTGCTGAAGCTTATCAATACGATGTTCTTTTACCTGATCTCGTTCTTTTTCTTTTTTGGTCAAGCTTGTTTGCTCTTGTTCAAGAAACCGTTTTTTATCTCGTAGATTAATTTCTGCTGTTTCGAGATTTTTTTGTTTAATCTCAGCTAATTGTTTAAGGGGATAGCGTGGCATATTTATCTAAAAAGCATTTTGAGTTGTTGCAGAGTTTCTTCAAAACTACACGCTTCATCAACTGCTTGGCGTAAAAAACGATTTACTTTATCAATGTATTTAATAGCAAAATCAGCTGCTTTGTCAGAGCCTGGTTTATATTCTCCAATGCGGATGAGTAACTCATTTTTTTTGTAATTAGCTAAAACTTCACGGACTTTGCCAATGAGCTGCAAATGCTCTTTATCAACAATGTGTGAGATGATTCGGCTAACCGAATCGAGAACATCAATAGCAGGATAGTGATATTGACGTGCAAGTTCTCTAGAGAGAATAATATGTCCATCAAGAATAGAGCGCACTTCGTCAGAGACAGGCTCATTTAAATCATCTCCTGCTACTAGAATGGTATAAAAGGCTGTAATTGAGCCTTTTTCAGAATTGCCCGAGCGTTCTAATAAACGAGGAAGCGTTGCAAAAACAGAAGGGGTAAAACCAGCTCTTGCAGGAGGTTCTCCTGCCGCAAGGCCTACTTCTCTTAAAGCTCTTGCAAAACGAGTTACGGAGTCCATCATTAAGATCACTTTTTTCCCTTGATCTCGAAAATACTCTGCAATCGCTGTTCCCATATACGCTGCATTGATACGCAATTGTGCTGCTTGGTTAGATGTAGAAACAACAACAACTGATCTTTTCATTCCTTCTTCGCCTAGATCATTTTCTAAAAACTCGCGCACCTCTCTTCCTCTTTCCCCAATTAGACAAATCACATTGATATCAGCTCTAGCATTGCGGGCAATCATACCCAAAAGGGTGGATTTTCCTCCTCCTGCAGCAGCAAAGATTCCCATTCTTTGTCCTTCACCACAAGTAAGCAGGCCATCAATACAGCGAATACCCAATGAGATCGGCTCTTTAATAATTTTTCGCTTGAGCGGATCAGGAGGGGGGTTGATTACCGAATAACTTTCTGTTAAGTGAAGAGGGCCTTTTTGTTCAAGGTCTAAAGGATTTCCTAAACCGTCAACCACGCGACCGAGAAGTCCTTCTCCTACTTTAATATGCAAAGACATTCTTAAGGGAATTACTTCCGAGGAAGGGCCTATTCCATGCATCTCTCCAAGAGGAGATAAATAGACCTCTTCTCGAGTAAAACCCACAACCTCTGCCATTAAAGGAGCTTCTTCCCGTTTGATTAAAACTACCTCACCCATTTTTACCTGGGGGACGATTGCTTTAATCAACATTCCCACTACTTCAGTAATCCTTCCATGTACTGTTGTAAGCTCTAACTCATCAAGATGGGAGATTAGTTGATCAAAATCAGGTGTTTGTTTCATATGTCCTTATAGCTGTACATTCATCAGCGTTTTAAAACCAGAAACAGCATTTGCAAGCAACACAGAGGTAAAATCTAACTCCTGTTGTGCTTTATTTAATTTTATCTGGACCATTAAAAAATCAGCAGGAGAAAGACTGTCTCCTTTTGCTTTAAGCGATTGCAATTGCCTTTGAGCGGATACTAGTTGTTGTTGTCCATCGGCTAGGTAATTCATAAATTTGCCTAATGGACCTTGAAATTTAGTAGAAGGGGTTTCTTGTTCTGGTTTTTCCTCATTTACTCCTAATTTAGCATTTACCGTACGTAAACTCGCGGTTGTATTTTTCAGCTTGTCTTTTATGAGATATTTATCAGAAGAGCGTAATTTAAATTGAAGTTGTGATGCATTTTTAAGTTGTGATGCATCTTTTAGTTGGTTGGTGATATTTTCTATAGTGTTATGTGCACGGCTAACTTTACCAAGCAAATCATCTGTCGTAGCAGCTTGTTGCGGAATAGAAGAATGCCCTGATTGCATCAAATCAAAAGGGGAAATCATCGGGGTTTTTCCCGTATTAGCAAGGGGAGATTCACCTGTTTTCATAAAAGAAGAAAAAGGCTGTCCTGTAGGAAGAGCTTTATTATCTTCTCCGATTCTAACAGTTGGCGAAATACGCTCTGCATTGCTTAAGTCTTTAGTAGGGAAGTCTTGGTCTGCCATAATCTGATCCGTATTGTTTAACTTTTTCAAACTTCGGCATAGGTATACCGCGTATCTTAACAAATAGCACAATTAGAGGTTTTTCGTCATGAAACTTCCATCTACTAGCTAAATGTAAGAAATAAAATAGGGAACTTTATGAAAAAAGATTTATTTTTGAAAAAGATCTCACTTATGAGATAGAAAATCCCTTTTTTATACAAGAGTTGGATATCTTCTTATTTCTAATTTAAAATAAATGCTAAGGTCAAATTGCCCAATCAAGAATCTCTCTTGAGTCGTTATAGAAGGTTGTGTCAATTACTAAACGTTTTTGAAACACAACCTATAAATTATTTTTTGGGAGATTTGGTTTCGAGGGGAGAAGGGGCTTTTTTAATGAACTTTTCCACAAAATCAAGAGCGGTTTTAGCCAGGCTTTTAACCATGGGATCTTGATTTTTTTGAATCGATTCCTCTAGGGTTTTTTCTCCCTTTGCCAACTCTGTTGGATTTAAAGATAGGGTCAGACCAAGCAGAGTTTTAGCCATTTCATTAGAAGGTTCTTTAACTAAGATTTCTTCAAAAATGGTTGCTGCTTGTTTGAGTTTAAGTTGGCAGAGATTGAGATATCCCATTCCTAAACGAGGTAGAGGATTACTAGGATCGAGTAGCTCTGCTGCTGCAAATAACTTAATAGCCGCGTCTTCATCGCTTTGGTTAATTGCAATGAAGCCGGCTTCTGCCATTAAGATAAAGTGGTCTTTAAATTTTTGAAGAGACATTGTAAAATCCTTTTTGCAAAATGATTGCCATTAAGAGGTTTTTTGGTTACGTACCATGTTATTAATCGTTGCTTGTACTTGAGAGATCAAGTTAGAAATCGATTCACCAATCTGGGTAACTTGGCTCATGGAAAACTGTAGAAGTAAAAATTTTCCTGGGGTTGCCTTTGAGAGAGAGCTTGCAACAGATCGGACTTGATCAATTACAGTACTTTGCAATTTAGCGTATTGCTTGATTAATGTGCTAAATGTAATAGTCGCCCAATTCGATCCTTGTGGCATTGTTAATCCTTTTATTTTTTGTTAGCAATTCTAGTTAATACTCTTTGTAAAGCAGCGTAACCATGCAATAGCTTGCCATAGTTTTCAAAGTCTTCGCTTTCGGTGCCCTGTCTTAATTTTGCTTTGATTTCTTGAATGGCTTCATCTGTTTTTTTGAGTAATTCTTTTGCTTTTCCAGGTTCGCTCTTTAATTCTTTTTCAAGGTCAAATTCAAATAGCGGCTTATCTTTTTTTTCTAAACCAAACATAATTTTAGCTCCTCATTGATACGCGAATGAAAAATACTTATAGTCTTATTGCAGATTGTAATTAATTCTAAATTTTACGCCATCTTTTTCAAGCAATACCATATTAGATAAGATTTCTGTAATCTTCATTCCGTCTATCATATCCTCAATAGTGAGGATTTTTCCATTAATGACAACAAACATATTTTGATCATCTTTTTTAGAATAACCAGTGATTTGATATTTTGAAGATATATCAATTCTCGAAGTATCCGCTTTTGTATAAATCACAAAGTTTTTAATCAGACGGATTCCTGGCACTGTATAAAATTGATCAATAGTTGCATTAAAAGTATGCGCTTTTTTTTGATCTACCCTACCTGCTAATACAAGTTCCCCATTGCTGAGCTGATAGGTAACTGAATTAAATCCTTTTTCAATCAAAATACTCTCAACTTGCATTTGTAGATTGGTTTCTACAATAACTTGATTTTCTAAGCGGTCTAAATAAGGAAAATTGAGATTCAAATAGTCAGATAGGGCTTGGGCTTGTTCTAATGTCTGTACATAGCCTCGTAGCACAAATTTCCCAGGTGCGATAGAAGAGAGAGAAACACCGATCCAGTTAGGATTGGTTAATAAAAGGGCATTTGTATTTTCCCAGATTAATTCGTCGACAATCACATTATCTTCAATGCTATGTACAAAGGGAAGATTTTCAATCTTATAGAGAAGCTCTTGCTTTTCTACAGAGCTTATTACATGCCCTAATAAAAACAGTTTTCCGCTAGGAGGGTTAAAAGAGAATTGCACATCAGGAAAAGCACTGAGGTTTTCTTTTAGGATTTTGTGTTCTTCTTTTTGAGAGACAACTTCAATCTTATGGGTTTTAAAAAGCGTGATCATACTAGTAATCCCAGCTAAAACAAGTATGCCAAAAGCAGAGGCGACGATTAAATGCTTTTTAGGGATAATCATTTCTCGCCAGTCCGATGCAGGGCTCTCTTCCTGTTTTAGTTCTTCTGTCTTGATACTCGTTGCAAGCGGAAGGGGAGAAAAAATGGTTTCTTGAATTTGTTCTCGATCGATCAGTAAAAAGGAAGTGGTTCCTAGTGAAATGAGATCCTCTGAAGAAAGAAGGTGTTTACTAGTAATGGCTATCCCATTAACCAATACGCCATTACGACTGCTTAAGTCCTCAATAAAAACTTGATTATTGTCGTCAATGCTAATGCGAGCATGTTGCCTAGAAACGCTTAAATCTTGAAAAGCAATATCGCATAAGTTCGGATCTTTTCCTAAGACATAAGAAGCTCCCTTCTGCATAGAGAATTCGGCACCTGCATTAGGCCCATTTGTCACTTTAATAATAAAGCGACCCAATGATCCAGATCCTATTCTTACATTTATTAGATCGGTATCATCTTTTAAATCTTCTGTTTCTAAATTCGGATAGGAATGAGAAAATTTAAACACACTACTACCAATCTTAATTAAATCTCCTTCCTGTAATAAAACAGGCTCTATTAAGATTTGTCCATTAACTAATGCAGGATTAGTTGTGCTGACATTTTCTAATACATAACCCTCTTCTGTATGCCTACAAACCACGTGCCTACGTGAGACAAGGGGATCCTCTAAAACAATAGAAGCTACTTCAGGATCTCTTCCTAAGACCCATTCTTCTTCCTCTTCAAATCGTGCAACAAACCCTGTGAGAGGGCCCTCTTCTCCAATTAAATATCCAGCCATGTTATTTTATCTTTATCGAACTTATGTTTTTTTTATTGATAACAAGAGAGCTCTTTTTTCCAAAAATCGAGATAATTTGTGAAGTCCTCTAGAGCATCCTTAAATACTTTGTACTTCATGTCATACGGTAAACTAAGACACAGTGTCAAGAACTTCTCATCTCGATCTAAGCCAATAATAGAGCCCCCGGTCCCTTGCCCTAATAAATTCGCCTTCATGAGGTATATAAAAACCTCTTCTCGTTTATTTAAAGGACATGTTCCGATTGTAGCAAAGAAGGTACACCCAGGATCTAATTCTCGAAAAGTAATAATTAGTTCTTTGTGCAATTTTAATGTATAGAGCTTATTTTCTTTAGATAGGACATCTTCTAAAGCCAGGTTTTCAACCAGTTGTGTGAGACATTCTTCTAACATGCAAATCTCCGCTCTATATAACGTTTAAACCGCTCTATAGATAAAAGTAAATCGTTTTTTTTAAGTAAGAAGAAAGGCAAGTCTTATTTGTATTAATAAATAAATTAATCAATAATGAAATATAGTATAATTAAATTGAATAAGAGGGCTCTCATGAGTTTAAAGGAAGAGTGTCAACAGCTTAGCGATTTATTTCACCGTGCTGCGGAAGGGCAATCCATAGATTTACAGCAAGTATTTGCTCAATCTTTACAGTTTTTTGAAAGATTAAAAGTGGAATTAAAAGAGGAAGATCCAAAAAGAAGACAAGAAGCAATCGCTATGTTAATGGAAATTTACCAACATATGATCAAAGATACCAAGCTTATTTGTGAAACTTCAGGAATGACAGAGGAACAGCTTGTTTCTTTTGCAGAAAATCCTACAAATTTTTCACCTGAACAATGGACTTCTATTCAAGAGTCTAGGGAGAAAATCTTTCATGCTGGCCAGGACCTAGCCAAAGCCTTAGAACAGCTTTCTGCCCCCCAAGTAGAAAAAAAACCGCATGACCCTACTAAAAAGACTAAAAAATCCGATTGGATGCGTAGTTAAAGTATTCATTTTAAGTTGTTTGCATAAGTATCTTTCTCTTAAAATCTTATGTCTTTTAGATCATTTTTCTTAAATATCATTTTTAATGAAAAATAAAAATCATGCTCTAACTCATTAATTATCAGTATTTAAACCAAATCTTACTGCATTTTTAATAATTGCTTAACGTTTTTATGATTAAATAGATATTAGATAGATAGATAGTTTATAAAAGCATAATAAGAGGAAAACTATGTCAAATATATTACTTAACCAAGAATTACTACAGGGTATTATCCAGCAGAATAGTGCTCCTAAGAAGTCTCAAGACGATCCTACCGAGTCTTTAGCAGATCGTATTAAGGATATGATTGCTAGTGGGGCCACACTTGAGTTGATTGTTTTAGCGATTATGACCAATGACTCTGGAAATGGAGCCATGGACGTTTGTTCTTTAAATATTACAAAAATTACAGAAGAAACCAATGAGCTTAGTGATGTGCAAGATGACTTGATTAATCTACAAAGAATTCTTAGTAAAATTGAAGCTGAATTGGGTTCTAAAAAGAATCTTTCTCCAGATGACTGGAAAAAGTTTGATAAATCTTTATTAAAGCAGTTAAAAGATACCTATGAAAAGCTTTGTAAAGACCAAAAGACACTAGCAGGAAGCTCTGATCCTAAACTGAAAGCTGTAGCTGATATGGTAGGTAACTGGCTTAAAGACCTAAATTCTTCTATTCCTACACCATCTGGTAATACAGGAAAATTAGACCCTTTTGATGAGTTACTTAAAAAATGGGATGGAAATACCGACTTCCCTCTAAATGGTAAGAATTTAGCGAATAACCTTTGTGGAGCTATTTTTGCTCTAGCCAAGAACTTCTACGATAAAAACCACCCTGGTTCTGGTGAGGCTAATACCGATTACTTAGGAGAATGGGGTCAATCTGTACAGGCTTGTGAACAGTTAACCTCTGGTACTTCCCAGCAGGAAACAACTTCTGTACAAGGGTTTATGCAGATTTTAAACTCATTTAACAACATAGGGCAACAGGGTATACAGGCTTCCTCTCAAGGAAAAGAAGCTATCATACGAAACCAAAAAGCCGGATAATCATTTTTTCTTCCAAATCAAGATAGAACGGGATAATCACTGAAGATTATCTCGTTTTTTTTGTTTAAACAGCTTTAAAACCCCCTAGATTTGAAGGGGTTAGAAGGGACTTTTGCCCTAAGTTAACAGGGGGCGTACTATAATCCTTCCATGCTACTCTGCTGTGGTTCTCTGGCAGTCTATTTCTCAGTGAAGCATAGTAGGAGGCCCGATCATTAGGGTTATAACCCCAGCTACCGGTCAGTTCTCTGCTTTTAGGAGGAGAAGGGTTTAATTCATCATATATGCTCACGCCAAGAGTGAGCAAAAAAGACAGGTGTTTTATGTTATTAATGAAGATAAGATTACTTTCGCAAATATTTGGCTCCGTCATTTTAAAAACGAGGTAGAAAATAAAACAAAACGCTTTAGATACCGCCAGACTAGTAGGAATGTGCTTTAGAAAAACCCAAGTGTATTTAGTAAGGGCATTTTTTTGAGTAAGCTCAAGAAATCGTGTGCGCATTCCAAAAAGAGTTTCTCTAATCCGGTCAATTTTAGATGCAATGTTTGTAGGTTTAAGAGTGAGTTGATTGATTAAATAAGGACCAGCGCCTCCAATTAGCATAGTTATTGCTTCTTTATAAGGGTTATAGCTTGTAAGACCCATGATTGTAGCGATTGATGACATAGGTTATTCCTTAGTTTTTTTTAGGTTTCACAAAATCCTTTAACACCTCTTGTAAAGCTAGAAAACCTATTTTTATAGCCTCTAATTCCTCAGGATTATTTTGGGTTTGATCAAGGGCTTTTTGAAAATCTTTTGTTATTTGAGCGGTTTCGGCTTTATCTACTACAATTACATCACGATTAAAAGGTATGGAGTTAGGCCAGGCAGGAGGGGGCCTTCGTTCATGTTTATACCACCCTGAAAGCTTGTCGCATTCATAATAGATAGGCAGGTTTATCTCTCTTACTACAACAGCTTCTCGAACAAGTTCTTTAGAAATCCTGCATTCTCTTTTTGTGAATTCTGGTTTATTCATATAACAATAAGGGATCGATCCAAAGGATTCCGCTGTGGCATTATTTATTATATTTTGATAGGCTTTCATGGTTTGCTCAATAACGCCTAGCGGATTTTCTTGTGTTTCGAGATATTTTAAAAATTTTGCCTTTTCTTCTTGTATACGTTCTGGAACTTTTTCTGGGCTAGAAAGAGAAATTTTCGTCAATTTATAATAGTTGTAAATGTTTTCGTATTGTTTTTTGAAAATTTGTCTTTTATCTATCAAAGAACTGATTAACATTGCACTCTCTTGATCCCCATTTAAACGAACCAAATTAGAGAATGCTGTGCAAAAGGCGTCTTCATAAGACTCCTCCTTAGCAAACGTATCCACTAGAGGCACTACTACTCCGTTGATATGAGGAGAGATTACTTTTAAATAAGTCAGATCTCCTGTTTTACGGAGTATAGAGCTATCTATTAATACACCAAGGGCTCTTGGTAAAGTACCGCAAATTTTTTGCCAAGTGCTTAGATTTTCGTTAGAGTAAAATTGATAAAGGCTATGTCCATAAGTTAATATGTTCAAACTATGAAGAAAGACTGCTGCCATTATGAACTCCTGTTTATTTTCTTAATTTAAAAATCCTATCTATTTCTAAAGGAGAGATAGATGGAAATTATGCAAAGCTCTCCGCTCCCTTAAAGAGAGAGGAACATTTTAAGTTTTTCATTAAATAAAAGTAAATTTTTTTTAATATATTTGATTAATTAAGTTGTCAAAAAGAGAAGGTAATGGCTAAAGCAACTTCTTTTGGATGATTTTTCTAAGCTTGTTAATTTTATTATCTATTAATTTCATTTAATTTAATTTTAAATCAAAAAAATGAATTAAAAAGTTATGAAATTAATTAGTTTTTATGTTTTAATTAAACTAAGGTCGATTAAATTAGTACAAACTCTAAAAAGAGATCTAATTATGGCAGAAAATTCTTTAGCAGCCGCGGCAAAGATAGTGGCTACTCTCTCCAATTTGAGTGAGGAACAACGCTCTTCATCTAAAGATGATGCGTATATACAAAGCATTCTAAAGAATGCATTGTCTGAGATTCACAATCCTCAAGAGCTAAAGCGCATTCTAACAAATCTTGCAGGTACAAAAGGGCTTAGTGATAGTGTGCATAGTTGTTTAAATAAACTTATGCCAACAATAGACAAGCTTTGCAATGCAGAAGAAGCATCAAAAAGCTCTCCAGGGGATTCAAAACTCATTGATAATGTAAGAAAAATTAAAGCGTGTGTAAATACCATTCTTACCAAGTTAGAATCAGAAAATAAGCAAGCGCTAACTAAAGATAGAATACAATTGAATCATTGGACACAAGCACAAGACACTGTTGGATCTATGGCAAGAGCAATTCTTCAAAGATAAGGAGCTTTCATGAAAAAAGACAAAGAGATTGAAAAAATCGAAACGTTTTTAGAAGAGGATGTAGAGTATAAAGACACCCATTTTGAAGAGTTATTAAATTTGATTAACAAATTGATGGTAGATCTAAAAGAAGCTGTTTCTAAAGGAAGTCAAGAACAGCAGAAAATAGCTGCTGAGAAATTAGAACAAGCAAGACACTTGTTGTATGATTATCTCGAATCAGCAACGGAGAAATTAGGTTTAGAACAAGATCAACTGCAATTGATTTTGTCCTACTTTTTAAATACAGCTTCCCCCCATCGAGATAAACTTGTGATTTTTCAACAAGAGTTTGAAAAAAATACCGAGGAAGTGGAAAAGCTTCTCGATGCAAAAATACCTCAGAAAAAAAAGCGAGGTACATTAAAAAAATATGCCCAGAAATCCAGCTGGGTTCAATCTTAAGAAGGCTTTTTTTATGTCCCTAGAGATACAAGGCATACCATTTATAGAAGAAGCAAATCCTAATAACCTTTTTACTGAAAAGGAAAAAGGTTATGACATCAATCTTTTATTGGTACTTGCTATTCTTGTTTTGGTTACAAATCCTAAAGGGACAGGAGCTCTTGATCGAGTTGCTAAAAAAATGGAAGAAGCAACACGCACAGCAGAAGAGTTGAGGGGTTTACAAAATAACCTGATCACGATCAATGAAAAGATTGGAAAATTTCAATTATCTGCAGAAAAAGAACCTACTGCTCATACTTGGGAAGAAGATAAAGTAGGCAATATCATCAAAGAGTTTGCAAATGGGATTTTGGAGCTTCAGAAAAATATTACAGAGCTTGAAAAACGTGTAAAAAAATATCCTGATCTCGAAACTCTTTTGGCAACTACACAAGATCTTTTTAAATGCTTTAGTAAAAATTTTAATCCCATAGATAACCGTAGCATGATAGATGCTATTTCCGATTGGAAAGAAGATCAAGATCTGAATTTTCATGGAACGGATTTATATTTTCAACCCAATGATCAAAAAAAAGATCCTACCCAGTTTAATCGTATGATTGCTTGGGCAATGACACAGGTTTATCTCATTAATGAAGGAAAAATAAAAGATCCAAAAGCTGAGAACCCATTGGAAGATTGGAATGCAGATGGCAATGCTAGCGAGCAAATGCTCATTGGACAGTCCCAGCAAAGTTCCATTGAAATGAAATCCTATATGACCCTAATCACGTCTTACAATAATACAATGAAATCATCCCTGCAGGCTTGTAAGAAAGAATTGCAAAAAATGGTGAGGGAGCAAATCAGTCAAAACTAACAAGGAGGAATTTATGTCAGACATAACAACAAATACAACCCCTTCTGAAAAAATCATACAGCCTACTTCAGGGCCTATTAAACAAAAAATAAGTCAACTGCTTCCGCAGCAACAAGAAGAACTACCGTACGCAGGTTCAACAGATCCGATTCCGCCAGAACATTTAAAACAGATTGAACAAGAACTTGCCCATTTACACTCACCCAAACAGATCCAACATCAATCAGAACAACTAAAAAAGCATGCGACAGCTCTTAAAGAATTTAGTGAAAAAGATCTGCAAAAAATCAAGCAAGAAATCGCTAACCTATCACCTAAGCAATTAGAAGATCTAATCAATCAGTTAAAAAAAAACTTAAGTTCATTACAAGCCACACTGACTGAGCTGAAAAAACAGAAAAAAATAGATCCTGAAAAAGCAGATCTTATTTTAGATACCATCGATACCCTTAGTTCTAAAGATCTACAAAACCTCTCAAAAGAGGACCAGCAGAAATTAAGCAATACCCTTGATGCTCTAAAAGGAGAAGTAACCGATCTGATCAACAACAAACAAATAGAGCCGGAAGTAGGTAATGTTTTGATCCTCTTTTTAGCCTTTGCAAAAGCTCAAATGGATCAAAACGACAAAGCTATGTTAGCTGGGATCCAACAAACCAAAGTAAAAACGACCCAGCTAGAATTGCAAGCTGAAAAACAAAAAGACATCGCAGGCCAATCGACACAAGGACGTCATGGAAATATTGGAGCAATTGTCCTGTTCTCTCTTATTGCCATCCTTGGATTTGCTATGCTCTTTACAGGAGTTGGTGCTGTAGCAGGAGCTGGATTACTAGGAGCAGAGGCTGGTACATTTCTAGGAGTGGGAGGAGCTCTAGCAGAAGCTAGCATTACTGCAACAGCCATACCAGGAGCTGTTGTCGGAGCAGGAGTTTCTGCAGGATTTGCTGTTCCCGCTATGAATAACTCAGAAGCAGCTGGTTTAGGACCCGTTACTCAAGAAGGTCCCGATCCAACTAAAATGAGTAGCTTACAAGCTTTGCTAGCTTATTGTAATACGCAAACGCAAAAACTCTCTTCTCAGCTTGGCTCTACGGAAAAAATGTTTGTAGAAAACACCTCCGATAGATCTACCCAGTTAGGTCAGCAAGCAGGACAAGCCATTACTGAGATGGGCAAAATCATGGAACCTAGATAGGAGTAAATTATGTCATTATCTATCTTAGATACAAGTTTGCTTTTGAAGGGTCTTCAAGGGGCTAATACCAAAGTACAAGTAACCCAAATGGGCACTGTTAATCAGTTGACACAGACGCTACAAATTCTGGCTAACCATAGCCTTTCAGAAGCAGAAGAAATGGTCTTTATTTCAAAAATAGCAGGTTATGTACAAATAGCCACCCTTTTCTTAGGCCCTCTTCTGGTGCTTGGTGGGGTTTTAGCAGCAGGAGGAGCTCTTTCTTCTTTTTTAAGTGAAGCTTTTGTGGCTGGAGCGCAAGGCTCTACTCAAATCATTCAGGGGGTGCTTGGCGGAACGCAAGGTGTATTAGAGGCTACAAGTAGTGAAAAAAAAGCCAATATACAGAAAGATAAAGTGTGTACCACCACTTTACAGAAGAATAACGATGACACCTTGAAAACCGTAGAAAAAGAAATGGAAGAAACGAAGGAATACACAGAAGGGGTGATTAAAATCCTTAACAATGATGCAAGGATAGGTAGTCAAAAAGTCATACAATAAAAGTGTGTTAAGCTTAAAAATTATCAAGTTTAGAGTTTCTGTTATTTATTAACAGAAACTCTTTTTTCTAAATAAAAACGGAGTTGATGGAACCAAATAATAAACACTTAATCTGTCTTACCGTATTTTTGGAGGATATGGTTTTAGATTAGATAATAAAAGCATGGCTTACATCAACTCCTCATGTTTAAAAAAATATGTTAATAACAAAAAAACGATAAGTCAACAAAAGTTTTTTTTATTCTTATCTTTAAAACAGATGACAGCTAGCCTATGATTTTAAATAAAGGCATTAGTGTTTTGATTTTTGAAAGCTAAAAACTCCTTTTTTGCTATTGCTCTTCTTTATGCTGTTTGCTAACCTTATTCCATCTACTAAGGCTCTAAGGAGTTATTCTAAATGGATGCGGATTTAAAAAAAACTTTAAGTAAAATTGCTAGTACAGTGCGTTCTCTTTCTATGGAAGCGGTTCAAAAAGCGAACTCTGGACACCCTGGGCTTCCTATGGGATGTGCAGAATTTGGAGCTTTTCTATATGGATCTCTTCTGCGACACAACCCAAAAAACCCTAAATGGCTCAATCGCGACCGGATAGTTTTATCTGCAGGCCACGGTTCTATGTGGTTATACTCGCTATTGCACTTATCGGGATTTGGTCTTTCTTTAGACGATATTAAAAATTTTCGTCAGCTTCATTCTAAAACCCCAGGTCATCCAGAATATCATATTACAGATGGTGTAGAAGCGACTACTGGTCCTTTAGGTCAGGGGGTGGGGAATGCTGTTGGTCAAGCACTTGGTCTTAAAATATTAGCAGAGCGATTTAACCGAGATGATTATCCATTATTTACAAGTAAGGTTTATTGCTTAGCTGGAGATGGCTGTATCATGGAAGGGGTTTCTTCTGAGGTAAGCTCTTTTGCAGGGCATTTAGGCTTAGATAACCTGGTATTGATCTACGATGCTAATCAAGTAACTTTAGATGGGTTTTTAGCAGAGTCATTCTCAGAAGATGTAAAGATGCGCTATCTCGCTTATGGATGGGACGTGTTTGAAATAGATGGTTATGATTTTGATAAGATGCAAGAAGTATTTACACATATTCGCGATCATCAAACAAAACCTTGTTTTATCATGATGCGAACCATTATTGGTAAAGGATCTCCCCATAAAGCAGGAACTTCAAAAGCACACGGCTCTCCTTTGGGTGCAGAAGAGATTGAAGAGACAAAGAAAGCACTTGGGTTACCTGAAAAAGATTTTTATGTTCCTCAAGCCGTTTATCAGTTTTTTGAAACAAAGCTTGTTAAATGTGTAGCTTTAGAACAAAAGTGGAAAGAGATGTTTCGTAAGTGGTCGGAAGAATATCCAGACCTTTATCAATTATTTCTTCAAATGGCAGAAAAAAGATTGCCCACTGATTTGGAAGAGAAATTGCGTGCCATTGAAATGAAATCTCCTTTGGCTACTCGTGTAGGCTCGCAAGTTGTTTTAAACATTTTAGCAGATTTAGTACCTCAATTAATCGGAGGTTCTGCTGATCTTTCCTCTTCTGATATGACTATGATGAAAAGATTTCCTATTATTGAAAAAGATCAGTACACGGGTAGGAATATTAAATATGGAATCAGAGAGTTTGGAATGGCAACAATTGCTACTGGGCTTGCTGAAACAAATATGATTGTGCCTTATGTAGGAACTTTTCTTACCTTTTCTGATTATATGCGAAATGCTATTCGTTTAGCTGCTCTTTCTAAAATTCAGGTAATTTACATATTTACACACGATTCTATTTTTTTAGGAGAAGATGGACCAACCCATCAACCTGTTGAACATTTAGCCTCTCTAAGAACCATACCCAATGTTCATTTGATCCGGCCTGCGGATAATTGGGAAGTGAAAATGGCATGGATGGCAGCTCTTCGCTATCGAGGACCTTCTATACTTGTTTTATCAAGACAAGCGTTGCCTGAGTTAGAGGAATGCAATGTGTCTTATGAAGAGGGGATGAGTAAAGGTGCCTACATTATTAAAAAAGAACAGAGCAAGCCAGATTTCACCTTAATTGCAACAGGATCAGAGGTCTCTTTAGCATTGGATGTAGCAATCGCTTTAGAAAAAGTAGGTAAAAAAGTCAGAGTAATCTCCATGCCTTGCTGGCAGATTTTTGAGCTTCAAGATGATGAATATAAGAAAAAGGTCATCGGCGGAGATTTAGGAGTAAGAGTGAGTCTTGAAGCAGGGGTGAGTTTTGGCTGGTCTAAGTGGATTGGGCCTGAAGGGATCTCGATTAGTATTGAATCTTTTGGAGAATCTGCACCAATAGGTGATCTAGCTGCTGAATTTGGATTTACTGTTGATGCTATTTTAAATCGATTGTTATCATGAATGATTTGCTCCTTAGAGCACTGCGTTGTGAAAAAGCAGAAAGAGTCCCTGTTTGGTTGATGCGACAAGCGGGGCGTTATATGCCCCAATATCAACTTTTACGCACAAAATACTCCCTTTGGCAGCTTTTTCATGTTCCTGAGCTAGCAGCAGAGGTTAGTTGTCTACCTATTGACCTTTTAGATGTAGATGCAGCGATTGTTTTCTCTGATATTTTGGTTCTTGCAGAAGGGCTTGGACTTAAATTAGAATTCCCGGATAAAGGCGGACCTCGTATCTATCCTCCCATTCGTTCTAAACAGCACGTAGAACAATTATCTATTCATGCAGTTGAAGAAAAGCTTGCCTTTGTATTAGAGACATTGCGACTTGTAAAAAAACAGATTCAAGTGCCTTTAATTGGTTTCTGTGGAGGTCCTTTTACCGTTGCTACTTATTTGATTGATTCTACTAGTAAAGAACAGTTTTTTTATACGAAACAATGGATGAAAGAAGATCCACAAAGCTTTGTTGAGCTTCTTACTATTTTAACTAAAGCCTCTATTATCTATCTGAAAGCTCAAGTACAAGCTGGTGCTGAGGTAGTCCAAATTTTTGATTCATGGGCGAATATTCTTTCCGAAGAGGAATTTGGGCAGTTTTGCCTGCCCTTTTTGCAGCAAATGGTAAAAGAGTTGCAATTGGTCGTTCCTGTTATTCTTTTTTGTCGTGATTCAAGTATACGTTATGAGCAATTAGTAGCCCTTGCGCCTACAGCTATTAGTTTAGACTGGCATCTGCCTATGAAAGTTTTGAGAGAAAAAATTCCAGCTTCTATTGCTCTGCAAGGGAATTTAAGACCAGAGCTCTTAAAAAAATCTTCTAGTGAAATAGAAAAGCAAGTGAGCTCTTTTCTAAACTCTATGAAAGGAAGTAGAGGATTTATTGCCAACTTAGGACATGGAGTGCTTCCCGATATTCCTTTTGAAAATGTCAAGTTGTTTGTTGATATGGTGAAATCAGCTACCACTTAACAAGTGGAGGCATGGAACATAAAATAGCTTCTGGGTTCCCTCCTGAAAGGAAACCAAATTTTGTACCTCTATCGTAAAGCAAGTTAAATTCGACGTAATGAGCGCGCATCTCTAATTGTTTTTGTTTATCTTGAGGTTGGTAATCCATCTGTATGCGTTTTTCGTAGATGGGCAAAATAGCCTCCAGGAAAGTATCTCCAACTGTTTTCAAGAGATGCAGATCTTTTTCTAGATCTTCGCTGCGATAATGATCAAAGAAAATACCGCCTATTCCTCTTTCTTTATTTCGATGAGGGATGAAAAAATACTCTTTTGCCTGCTTAGAAAAAAGAGGATAAATTTCTTTATCTATTGCATCTAGTGCTTTTTGAGTAGTGGTATGAAAGTGTAGGGTATCCTCTGGATAGATAAACCCCATGGGAGTTAGATCATACCCTCCTCCAAACCAAAAATTTTCTTGTGTCTGAATAAAGCGAATATTGAAGTGTGCTGTGGGAACATGCGGATTTAACATATGTGTAATTAGGCTAATACCGGTTGCAAAAAAAGCTCCCTCTGCATCTGCCATGGGGAAACGATCTCCTTGTATTCCAGACCAATTTACTGCAGCTTTTTCAAATACTTCGCCGCGCAATAAGCCTATTTCTCCTCCTCCGCTACCTTTTGCATAACTCCAAGAAGTTTTAATAAAAGTGGCTTGAGGTTCAAATATTTCAAAAGCATGAACAAATCTTTTTTGTAATATTTTTAGATAATAGATGATCTCATCTTTTATTTTATCTGGACAATCCCTTATGCTCTTTGTTGTCATAGATAAAATTTTAAGGTTATCATGGAGAAAAAGAAAGTCATTATTTTAGGAGCCGGTATTTCTGGTTTATCTGCTGCTTGGTATTTAAGCCAAATTTCCTCATCATTAGATATTCTGATTTTAGAAAAATCTAATCGGATAGGGGGCTTATTTCATACAGATCATACAACAGGGTTTCATTTTGAAAAAGGACCACGTACATTTAAAATAAATCGATGTCCTACAACTTTACAGTTGGCAGAAGAATTAGGTCTTTTAAGAGAAATCATTTGGTCAGGAAACCTGCCTCATAATCGATATTTATGGTGGAACGAAGAATTACATAAGTTTCCTACAAATCTTATTTCCTTTTTATGGTCTCCATTAACAAAAGGATTTATTAAGGCATTAATTACAGAGTGGAAACACCCTGTTAAAAAAGGAGATGAAACCGTTTGGGAATTTGTGATACGCCGTTTTAATTACGATGTAGCTCAAAAGTTGTTTGATCCAATGGTTGTAGGAATTTTTGGTGGAGATCCTCGTCTCATTTCTATTCGAGCTCTTTTCCCTATATTAAAAGAATGGGAAGAAAAATATGGGAGCATAACCAAAGGGTTTTTGAAGAATTGGTTACAAAAAAAAAGAATGCCTAAAAGATCTCCCTATCTTCCAGATGCACCTTTATCTGCTATGTTTTCTTTTCGAGAAGGAATAGAACAATTAACTTCTACGCTCTTAGCTAAAACATCAGCTTCTGTTTATTATCAACATGAAGCACAAGAAATTGTACAAACAGAAAAAAAAGTAGTTGTTAAAACCAATCAAGGAGAATTTACAGCAGATTATGTATTTTGTGCTCTGCCTGCATTACAAGCAGGAAATCTTTTTATCAAAGATATGCCATCTCTTGGAAAAGAACTCATATCTTTGAAAAGTGAGGGGATTATAGTTCTTAACTTTGGATATAAAGAAAATGTCTTACCGATTGAGGGATTTGGATATTTAACTCCTCATTGTACTAGAGAAGATATATTAGGCGTTGTATTTGATTCTTCTATTTTTAAACAACACAATAAGAATCCTCAGGAAACCCGCCTTACCATTAAACTTAAAGATTTAGGACAGTCAGAAGAAGAAGCTAAACAAATAGCGCTGTTGAGTATTCGTAGACACTTAAAAATTTCTATACAACCAGATGTTGTTTCTTTTAAAAGAGCCCTTTCTGCTATTCCTCAATATACAGTAGGTCACCTAGAAAGAATGGAAAGCCTATATTCTGAATTTCAACAAAAAATACCCCGATGTTATTTATTAGGGAATTACCGAGTAGGGGTAAGTGTTGATTACTGCATTCGCTGTTCTAAAGAAACAGTACAAAATTGGCACAAGTCTTTAACCGCTTTTTAATTCCTTGATCTCTTCTACTAACATTCTTAAATCATCAGGAGTGTGATGAATATTAATGAAAAACCGGAGAGTATAAGATCTCTTTTGATGGGAGATCATACACTGGGAAAGAATTCCTCTTTGCAAAAGACTTTCCCAAAAATAGCAAAGTTCTTCTTCTTGAGAAAAATGTAGGCAAATTACATGTGTAGAGGAGCAGATTTCATGTTCTTGCAATTGTTTTTTTATCCAATGGCATCTCTGTTCTAGTTGATATCTTTCCCCTTCTAAAGAAGGGATAAGATCTAAAGCCATTTCTATGGCACCTAAAGAAGCATAGGTTACACTGGATTCTCGATAAAAAACATTTTTTTTAATGAGATTTTTAATCCAAGAAGAACAGCCAAGAAAAGCTGCATCTGCGCTTGCAGAATTGCTTAAAGAACATAAAATTAAATCGATATCCCCTCGTTTAGCTGCAAGGCCTAAGCCTCTGTCGCCTTTAACACCAAAAGCTAGCGAATCATCAACAACTAATAAAGCATTGTATGCTTGAGATAAGGAAGTAATATAATTTAAGTCGGTTAAAGTCCCATTGCCGCTGCTAATAGATTCACAAAAGATCATTTTAACAGAGCAGATGGATTGTCCCTCTTTTTTTAAAATAGCTTCCAAAGTAGCTAATGACCCCTGATTATAGGTAAGGATTTTCAAAGGAAAACTGTAAAGAATTTTGCTTAAACCCGGATCTAGGTCATCAGCAAGCAGTAAAAGGACATCAGAACTTAATGAAGAGAGTAGATGCCATAGAGCCAAATAGCGATTAGAAAAAAAATACAAATAAGGCATGTTGATTAATTCTGCAATTTTTGTCTCCAGCGTTTTTTGACATTCGATAAAACTCCCTGGGATTTCCGGGTGACAGACTCCATTGCCATAATGTAATAAATATTTAATCGTATGTTTTTTAAGATCTGGATGATTGGATAACCCTAAAAAATCTTGAGAAGAAAAATCGAGCATTTTTTTCCCTTGCCAAATCACATGAGTTGGACTTAAAGGAAGCAATGCATCTTCTTGGAATACACTTTCTTGCATGGATGGATTGCTTTTCATAAACCTCTATTTAATTTATTTTTTACTATAAAAAAAATTTTTCGCGTATTGAGGTATAAAATTCAAGAAAAAACTACCACATAAAGAATACAGATGAGAAAAAAACAAGAGAAAGTATTTACAATCTTTTTTAATAATGTTTTTTCATTAAAATAAAAAATGTTGATTTTAATTATATTTAGAATCATAATATAAATTATAAACCAGTGTTAGTCTGTTATATTATTCTAATTTTAATAATAAGTTAAATTACTTTATATTGGAATTTCATGATAAAAAAAAATGCTGTTTTACCCACTTTAAGAGGTAGATTTCTAGGAAATATTTTCCTCTTAAAAAAAGGACTCTATCCGATTTTAGTCCTTATTATAGTTCTAAAAAGCGCAAACATAAATCCGCCAAACTTGTTGTCAAACAGTGCAAAGTCTTTTTGTTCTATTTACACAAAAAGTTTCTAAGAAACAGTATCTTCTTTAACAGTTATATTAAATTTTAGAGGATTATGAGTAGTCCAAGTATTTCCCATAGTTCCCTTAATAATAATTTGGGATTTCCCTTACAAGAAAGCGGTTCTTTCCTAGGAAAAGTTGTTACTAAGGTTCACACAACTACAAGTTACGTGATCTCTTCTATCAGTTCTGTGGCACAGTTCATACTGTCTAGTTGCATATCTGTAGGAACATTAGGACGATATACACTAGATGATCTAAAAGATTATTTTTCTACTAAGGTTTTTTTAGAGAATAAAGATACATTGGCTGTTCCTCCTGAAGGGGATGGGATAGAAGAAACAACCGTTAGTGAGTTTGCTAAAGATCTAATAGGAGCCAAATCTGGGCTTAGAAGGAATGGTAGTAAAATGTCTGTAAATTCTACTCTTTTTAGAAAGTTTCATTCAAAGCGTAATTCTAAATTTGAATCACTTTATCCAAATCTAAAAGAAACAGTTAAACTCTCAACTTATGAAAAGACTCCCGAGGAAAGGCTTGCTGAAATGGAAAAATCTGCAATTAACAGAGGTAAATAAAAAACATGGCAAGATTAAGTATTTTTATCAAAAAAATCAGCTCATTTATTCCTAATCGAAAAAAGAAAACAAATAATCCGATAAACTATTTTAAAACTTGTTTAAAAAAATGTTCTAAGAGAAGAAAAACTCTTCGGTTACAAAGAAAATTCAGAGAAGTTATTGCTTTCTGGAACCCTTCTTAAAAGCTTCTACTAAATAATAAAATATTAATATTTTTTTTACATGGAGAAATAAACTAAGAGGTCTTCAATCTTTTAGTTCTAATACTTTTTAATTTTTAAATAAATTAGCTAAGTCTATTAGCTAAAATTTATATATTTGTTTTTTTTGTTAAACTAAAATATGTAGGCATAAATTATGAGTGCTATTGCTCCAGTTCAGGCTCCAGAAATTAAAGATGCAAATCCTGCACAAGATCTTCAACAGAGTACCTCTTTGCATGGAAGGGTTTTTCATAAAATTTCTGATGGTGGAAAGTGTATTATCCAGTCTATAAATAAAGTTGCTCAATCAATATTATCCACGTGTATATACGTAGGATCATTTGGTCGTTGTGATTTAAACAGCTTAAAGAACTATCTTTTCTCAAATCAAAGTGCTTTAAAAGGCGATGAAACAGCCTCTTCTAACCATTCACTGAAGAGACCTGAACCACTACCACCAAATGCTCCACCTCCTCCTCCAGAGCCTACCTTAGCGCAGCTAAATAGAGCATCTGCTTCAAGGGATTTGGGCAGGTCACCGACTGTAAGATCTAGCACTAATTCTACACAGGATTTTACAAAAGGAAATGAGAACAGATTAGAAGCTGATGCTAACTCTAGGCCAACCTCAAGCTCATCATTACATGAAGATTCTGATTCCATAATAGAAGAGCAAAATAATAACGAGCCTGATGTTAGCCCACAGAAAAAGGCAAAAGGTATCCAGAAAAAAATAGATCAAGGGAAACAAGCAGTTGGAAATTTATTCGAAGGCGTAAAAGACAGTCCACTCTTTAAAAAAATGAAGAGTAAAGTTAATTAATAATAGCCCAATTTAGAAACAGTTATTTAACAACTAAACTCACCTTACGCTTCTAGATTTTAAGTGCATTATTTAAATATGAATATTGTTCGACCTTAAGCGTAAGGTGGGTAACTCAACAATAAGGATGGTTTATGTTAACACAAGAGTTGCATAGTTCATCAACTTCTCTGATTCCACATGATTCGCAAAGTTTTAACCAAAAAGTAAACAAGTACTCAATAGCATACACTATAAAAAAAACAGCAGCAGTAGCTGGTATTGTTCTAGGGGGAGCATCTTTACTAACAGGTTTCACATTAGTCGGAATTGCTACAGGTGGACTTGCTGTTCCTATTGTAGCTCCCTTTATATTGGGTACTCTTGGAGCTGCAGGGGTTACTGGTGGTGGATGTACATTGGGCTCAATAAAAGTGAACAGAGCAGCTCAGAAAGTCTTGATAGCAGCTCATTTAATCAAGCAAGGAACAGGAAACCTAGAGCAGTTACTTAAAGAACAAGGTCCTATAGCTGCATCTCTTGTAGAAAAACTAGAGAACTTGAAAATTCAAGCAGGAAATCTCGAGAAAAAACTAGATCAAGGCGATCAAACACTAGAAGAAGCAGAGCAAAGAGTAGAGCACACTAAAAAACAAAAAAAAGAATTGGATAAAGATCTGAATAAGGTACAAAATCTAACCAATTCTCTAAATGAAGCATTGACAAAACTTCAAAATCACCCTACTTCCAACAAGGAAATCGAAGCACTAGAAAAACAGATAGCTAAAAAGCTAGATCAACTGAATGATAATTTAATGCGAATGGAACCTAGCCTTAAAGAGCATAATGAAAAACTACAGCAATTAAAAGAAAGCCTTACTTGCTTACAAAACATAAAACACTCTCTTCCAAATAAACCTTCCTCAGAATTAGAAGAAATTGCAAAGAAGATTCAATCCCAAGGTAGCAGAGGAGTATAAGGAGACTTTTCAACATGAGTATTATTTCTACTGGTTATCAAGCTCTTTCGGGAATAATTAATCTTGGTAAGCACATGTCTCCTGCAACTGGGGCTATGTTAGCAGCAGCAGCTAGTGGGGGAATTTCTCCTGTTCCTAGAGCTTTGCTTTTAGGGGGAACTTTGCTGGGTGCTTATTATAACGCCAAACAAGATATCCAAATTGAAACGCTAAAGAACAGCTTAAGCAACATGAATGGTACATTGCAAAAGCTAGAGTATCTTTCCAAGCAAGTAAAAGATCAAGTGCCAGGTCTTAAAGAGGTGTGTAACAAAGTAGATGGTTTAATGCCAAAGGTAGATACAAGGCTCAGTGAGCAGGAAAGACGTCTGGTTCGGATCGGAAATTCTCTACAAGCAATCAAAGAATATCAGAATGGATTTACCTCTCTTGGTGGTACTTTAGAAAACCTTCATAAACAGGAAATCCGTCTTGTTGAACATGTGGGCCATTTTCAAGACCTGACTAATAAGCAGCAAAATTTTAAAAAAGGTATGAGCGAGCAGCTTGCTCATTGGGACGGTTTAGTTAAAGAATTAGAGCAGTTCGATGGGGTAAGTAATAAAGGGTTGATTCAAGAGATTCGTCAAGAGGTTCACAATTTGACCCAAGCGGTAAACAAAGCAAATGTATTAAAGCAAAGAGAAATAGAAGTTGTAGATCAATATAATCGCTCAAATCCCCAAGAGCGCGCACAAGTAGCTGCCAAGCTGGCTTTTCAGCCAAAAGTTTTACATTCTATTCCTTTAATAGGAGAAAGAGTAAATCGATGGGTAGGTTAATAACTATCGCGGTTTACAATGAGGATAGGGTGATGTTGATTATGGAGACTGTCACCAAATACGTAGCCCCATTTTTTGAGTACGTGTTGGTGAGGGTCTCTTGTCTCTTGTTGGTAGATAGCTTTTTCAGGGGCAAAGCTTACAATAAGAAGTTTTAGGCCCTCTAATCCAAAAAGCAGAGGCCATGGAATGGGGTATTCTGGAGCTAGAAATAAAACACTTCCTATTTTCTGAGGGAAGGGAAAATGGGATTTTAGTGGCTTGGAAAACGATAAGGGAATCAAAATGCTTCCGGCTAACGGTTTAATGCAAGAGAGCTCCTCTAATGCCCAAGTAGTTTGAATGGGGGGTATGGAAGTAGCTTTTATATATTGGTCAAAAGCTATTCTTAAGGGAAAGGTATTAAAGAGCTCAGCGATAATCTTAATTAAAGAGCGTTTGTGCAGGATTTCTTTGAGCTCTTTGTTATCACGCCATAGATCATATTCTAAAGAGCTTTTTGACTGCAGTCTTTTAGCTAAGGTCAGATCAGAGAGCTTTTCTATTTGAGTGATTTTTTCTAGCGGCAATAATCCTTCAATTTCAATAAAACGGTTTTTCTGGAAAAATTCTTTTTGGTCATCTGTCAAAAAAAGGCGCATGAGAGTTATAATTGGTTGATGCGTTTAAGAGCTAAATCTATTTTGTCAGGGGTGGTAAAGGCAGAAAAGCGAACAAATCCTTCTCCGTATTTTCCAAAGCCTACACCTGGGATGCTAATCAAATGGCATTTAATCAACAGTTCATCAAAAAATTCCCATGAAGTCTTTCCTTTAGGGGTTTTTACCCAAATATAGGGGCTATCTATCCCTCCATAGCAATCAAGTCCTAATTGGATTAAACCCTGCTTTAAGGCTTTGGCTTGAGCAAGATAACTGTTTATTTGAGCTTTTATTTCACTCTGGCCTTGTGGCTGCAGAGTAGCTAAAGCTCCTTTTTGAATGGGATAGGCAACTCCATTGGATTTAGCAGCCTGTCTTCGATGCCATAAAGTATGCAAAGATAACTCTTGATCTTCACAGCGCGCCTTTAGGGCTTTAGGGAGGATTGTGTAAGAGCAGCGCAGACCTGTAAATCCAGCGGATTTAGAAAAACTGCGGAATTCAATCGCACATTCTTTAGCACCCGGAATTTCAAAAATAGAATGAGGGACATCTATTGAGCTAATAAACGCTTCATAAGCATGATCAAAAAAAATAACAGCTTTATGTTTTAAGGCATAATTTACCCAATTAGTCAGAAGATCTCTATTCATAGCAACACCTGTCGGATTGTTAGGAGAGCATAAATAGATCAGATCACAGGGGTCGGCTGGAGGATATGGATGAAATTGATGGGTTTCTAAACAAGGCAGAGTAATGATTTTGGTGCGACCTGAGAGAATTGTCGCATCGAGATAAGCAGGATAGGTAGGATCGGGAATTCCCACGCTACAGGATAGAGAAAATAAATCTAGGATATTAGTGATATCGGTATTGATGCCATCTGAAATAAAAATCTCATCGGGGGTGATTTGCAAGGTAGTAAAGTATGTATTTGCGATAGCTTCTCGTAAAAATAGATAACCATTGCTAGGCCCATATCCTTTTAGACCGGAGGCAGTTCCCATTTCTAATACAGCCTGGCTCATTGCTTGCGTAGCAATAGGGATTAAGGGTAATGCTATATCTCCTATGCTTAAATTAATCATTTGATTAGCAGAGACATTTTTACATAATGTATCTATTTTTTCTTCAATTAATGAAAAAATATATGTGCGTTTTAGATGCTGAAAACAAGAATTAATCTCAACCATGAAAACCCCTAAGATGATACAGTATGTCTGGACCTAATTAAAAAGTAAAGAGAGAGAAGATAAGCTTGGAGCATGACATATAAGATGAATCCATTTGAAGCATTACTTGAGAAAATACCTGAAATTGAAGAACGCTTAGGTTATCAGTTTAAAAACAAAAAAATTCTTGTTTTAGCTTTTGTACACAGATCATTTTTTAATGAATATCGAGCGGTTGTGGATCAACATAATGAACGATTAGAATTTTTAGGAGACTCGGTCCTAGAATTAATTATTTCTGATTATGTGTATGAACATTTGCCAACAGAACCAGAGGGGCATCTTTCTAATTTACGCTCTTATATTGTAGAAGCTGGTAGCTGTGCTCAGCTTGCAATTAAGTTAAATATTGCAGAATTTATTTTATTAGGTAAGGGTGAAAGGATGAACGATGGGCGGGGTCGAGAAAAAATTATAGCAGATTTATTTGAAGCCCTCATTGGAGCTATTTATAAAGATGGGGGGCTAGAAGCCACTCGTCAATTTTTTTTACATCATTTTGAAGAAAACATAAAAGAGATTATTTATAAGCCCTTAAGGAATTGGAAAGCAGAGTTACAAGATTATGCACAAAAAAAACACCAAAAGCCGCCTATTTATAAAGTATTAAAAGAATCAGGGCCCGATCACAGCAAAATATTTCAAGTGATTGCTTGTATTGAAGATCAAGAAATAGGTGAGGGAATAGGTCCTTCCAAAAAACAAGCAGAACAAGCAGCAGCTGAAAACGCGCTAAATAAATTGGAAATCAAACATGACGATTAAACAACGCTCAATTTGGTGCTGCATTGAATGTGGGCTTACTCAAGCTAAATGGACGGGAAGCTGTCCAGCTTGTAAAAAGTGGAACACTTTTGAAAAAGAGATTCAAGCAGTTGATAAATCAGAGCGGTTTGCACATAGCAAATCACAGCCTTTGCGGATTAAAGAGATCAAATTCGAAGAATCCATGCGTATCTCAACCAAGCTGATAGAGTTTGATCGTTTACTAGGAGGAGGCATTGTCCCTGGCTCTTTAACACTCATTGGAGGCGATCCTGGAATTGGTAAATCCACTCTCATGTTGCAACTGGCTCAAAAGCTAGCTGAACAAGGATTAACCGTTCTTTATATTTGTGGAGAAGAGTCCGTTGAACAAACCTCCTTAAGAGCTTTAAGACTCAAAGTGCAAGATGAACATCTATTTCTATTAAGTGAAACTCTTTTTTCTCATATTAAACTGCAGGTCGAGCGTTTAAAACCTGATATAATGATTGTTGATTCGATACAGATTGTATATAAAAGTGAAATTCCTTCCGCTCCAGGCTCTGTTAGCCAAGTACGAGAGTTAGCCATGGAGTTTATGCATCTAGCAAAAGGATTAAAAATTGCAACTTTTCTCATAGGTCATGTGACAAAATCAGGAGAAATTGCAGGTCCTAAAGTGCTAGAGCATATTGTGGATACCGTATTGGATTTTGAAGGGGAAAAACAGCAAGGGTACCGGATGCTTCGCTCTGTTAAAAACCGATTTGGTCCCACAGATGAGATTGCTTTATTTCAAATGAGTACCACAGGACTTACCGAAGTGCATAATCCTTCTTTATTGTTTATGGAAGAGCGTACAAAAGAGCTGCCGGGTTCTGTGATTATCCCTGCATTAGAAGGGAGCCGCTCACTACTAGTGGAAGCACAAGCTTTGGTTGCACCCTCTTCTTTTTCTACCTCAACGCGTAAATCAACAGGATTAGATCCCAATCGATTGAGCCTGCTACTAGCGGTGTTAGAAAAGAAAATGGATTACCGACTCTATAATTGCGATATATTTGTATGTATAGCGGGAGGCTTGAAGATTTTTGAGCCAGCCATTGATTTAGGGGTTATTTTAGCTATTGCCTCTTCTTTTTGTAATCGTTGTATCGACCCTTCAACCGCCATTGTTGGCGAAGTGGGGTTAGGTGGTGAAGTGCGCGGAGTTTCTCGGATTGAAAATAGAATTCGAGAGGTTATTCATATGGGATTTAAACAATGTATTATTCCTAAGCGCAATGTAAAAGGTATTTCTTCTGGTCTGTCAGATAAAATTCATCTGATTGAAGTAGAAGTTGTGGAGGATGCTATTCATGCACTTATGTAATCAAAAAATCTCAGTGGCTGCACGGGACTCTTGTCTGTCGCGTGCTCAAGTAAGAGAAGTGCACCAAGAGCTGCAAATGGTTCATCCAAATCATATTTTTGTGCCTACTTGGATTCGGACAACAGGAGATGATAGATTAGATCTTTCTTTGAGATTTTTGAGTAAAACCAATTTTTTTACCAAAGAAGTAGATCAGTTGGTGTTGTCTGGGACTTGCAGAGTAGGTATTCACTCAGCCAAAGATTTACCAGACCCTTTAGAACAAGGCTTAAAAATAGTTGCTATCACGAAAGGGGTAGATGCAAGAGATGTTTTGGTTTTGCCTCCTGATCAAACAGTAGATATCCTACCAAAAAAAGCGCGTATTGCCACCTCTACTTTGCGTCGTGAAAAAGCTATTAAAGATTTAAGAGAGGATCTGATTTGTGTAGATATTCGCGGGGTAATTGAAGATCGTTTGGCTTATCTTTACCGAGGAGAGATTGAGGGGTTGGTTGTGGCTGAAGCTGCATTGATTCGTTTACATTTAACCCATCTAAATCGGTTTTTTTTATTAACAGAAGTAGCTGCATTGCAAGGTAAATTAGCCGTTGTTGCTAGACAAGACGATCAAGAGATGTTACAGATTTTTTCTGCAGTAAATACTTTCCAAGAACTAGATTTCATCAATAGTTATTTGTGAGGAAAGCTCTCTATCTGGGAACAGATCCTTCGTATTATCAAGCGAAGGGGGCCCAAATTATTCACTACCCCGTGATTCAAATTATACCCAGAATGGACTCCTATATACAAGCGGCCTATAGCAAGTTAGCAAACTATACACATCTTCTGTTTACTAGTAAAAATACAGTTCAGGTTTTTTTTCAGCAGTTAAATGACCTTGATATATCTAAAAATCTTTTAGAGCCGATTACCATCATTGCCATTGGCCAAGTTACTGCTAGTTATGTAAAAAAATATACCCATTGCTCTTTTGTTGTAGAAGAAGAGACGCAAGAGGGGATGGTTGCTTTTTTGCGTACACAGTCTTTAGAAAAAACCTATTTTTTTTCCCCTCGTTCTAGTCTTTCTAGAAATGTAATCCTAGATTTTTTTCAAAAAAATCATATCCTGTTTCAGGATTGTTTTATTTACGATACGGTTGTTCAAAAAAATCAGCCCATTCCCCATCTAGAAGACATAGACGAAATTATTTTCACAAGTCCTTCGACCATCAAAGCTTTTTTAGAGATTTTTTCTGCTATTCCTTTAGATAAAAAGCTTACAACAATAGGACCTATTACGCAAAAGGCGTTATCTGAGATTAAGGCGTTGCTATTTCCAAAGGTTTAGGTTTAAAGCTTGCTAACAACTCTTCTGTTTTATCAGTATTTTCCCAAGGGAAAATGATGTCATCTCTTCCAAAATGTCCATACGCGGCGGTTTTTGCATAGATCGGTTGCAGTAAATTAAGTTGCTGGATAATAGCATGGGGCCTTAAATCAAAGTGTTGTAGAATAAGTTGCATAATCTTTTTCTCATCGATGTGATTAGTACCAAATGTCTCTACAAAAACAGAAGTTGGTTTTGCTACGCCAATAGCATAAGAAACTTGAATTTCACAGCGATCGGCAAACCCTGCAGCTACAATATTTTTAGCAACATACCTTCCCATATAAGCTGCACAGCGATCTACCTTGGAAGGATCTTTACCGGAAAAGGCTCCTCCTCCATGACGTGCTGCACCACCGTAGGAATCCACAATAATTTTACGACCTGTTAAACCGCAGTCAGCTTGAGGACCGCCGATCACAAAACGACCTGTAGGATTAATCAGGTAACGTGTATCTTTTGTAATCCATTTACTAGGGATTACTGGCTTAATTATCTCTTCAATGACAGCTTCTTTTAAATCAGAGTAAGCAATCTCTTCTTTGTGCTGTGTGGATAAAACAATCGTATCTACATAAGCTGGTTTTTTATCGATATAACAAAAAGTGACCTGACTTTTTGCATCTGGCTGTAGCCAAGGTAATTTACCTGATTTACGCAAAAAAGCTTGACGCTGCATTAAGCGGTGAGCATAGGTAATTGGTGCTGGCATCAGCACATCTGTTTCATTGGTAGCATAACCAAACATCAATCCTTGGTCGCCAGCTCCCTGATCATCTTCTATCCGGTCTACACCGATAGCAATATCGCTAGACTGTTGGCTAATAGCATTGATAATCGAGCAAGAGTTTGCATCAAGACCGGAACTTACGTTGTCATAGCCTATGTTTAGGAGTAAATCTCGAATGGCTCTTTCCCAATTTATTTGCGCCTGTGCACTAATTTCTCCTGCAACAACGACCATAGATGTTTTAACTAAAGTTTCACAAGCAACTCTTGCTTTAGGGTCTTGAGCCAAAGCAAGATCTAAGATCGTATCTGAAATCTGGTCTGCTACTTTGTCAGGATGTCCTTCAGAAACAGATTCCGAAGTGAATAAATAGGAATTTGACATAAGAAGTCTCTTGGGTTGTATGTAGATGTTAGAGAATTTTTAATTTTTTTTAAGAAAATTTGTCAATCTAAAGAAATAATATCTGCAAATAAAAAAATAAGCTCTTACTTGCTATAAGAGATCTGTAGTCGGAAAAATACAAGGTTTAAGCTGTACCTTGTGACAAATGGCTTAGAAAGTAGTGCTGAGAGAATCTACGAAATCTACCCAAAACGGTGGTGTATAGAAGAATATCATAAATCAGCAAAACGCTAGCCTTAAAAAGTTCACTTATAAAAGTCGTGCGCTCTCAAAAAAAGTTATATTCATTATTTTACTATCTGAAAATTGAACAAGACTTTTACTTCTAAAGGGATAGTTAAACCAAGCAGTTTTTACTGTTTTGTGTAAGGTGAATTAATTTATTGATTTTTCTAATTGAATTCTGATACAATTCCTGCTCATACACAGCCCACAAAGAGCTTTTTAGCACAAAAAAAAGACCTGTAAAAGCTCGATATCTCAATTTAATGACAAAGAAGGCATAATGTATGCGTTGGTTGCTCTGCTTTATCTTAACTTCTCGCCTCATAGCAGCTCCCTTCGAAAACGTAGGACCTTCCACTCCTGATGAAATCGCTTCTTTAAACACAAACCTTCTCATAGATGGATACATCTCCCCTTTATCTGGACAAGCCTCTCTTCATGAAACAGATCTTCTCATTAAAGCAGCACAAGACCTCACCCTTAAAAGAACATACGTTCCTCCGCAAATTCTTGGCCGTTATGCAGACAAAGACAAGATCGATCGTTTGTCTCTAGGAAAAGCCCTTCTACTTCAAGAAAGAAGGCGATGGATCATATTGCCCCATCTTTGGGCTGGGTACAATCTTCATTCTCCTTATTTTCAAGTGTATGATCCAAGCGGCTTTGTCCTAGAGTTCGAAATTTGTAACAATAAAGGTATTTTAAAAACAAATGCTTATGGTCTTAGCAACTTACGACAAGCAGAGCCTGATAGCACAGCTGATCTTCGTAACATAGAGCTCCTGTTAGAGCAAGATGCAGTGCGCATCATTTGGCCAGATGGAACAGAGCGCATCTATCAAAAACAATTCCCCACACTCTATCGCCTAGAAATGGAACTGCTCCCTAATGGAAAAACTCTGCGTTACGAATATAATAACCAAGCGTTACTTAAGATCCTCTCTACAGATAAAAACGGCAAACACACTTATGCCTCTATTGCAAAAGTTGGAGAAAATACCTACATAGGATCAGATGGAAAAGAAGCCCAGTATCATTATGGAACATTCGAAGTTAAAGCTAAGGCAAAAATAAAGAAAGTAAAAGAAACCCTTTCTTTCAGAACCCCCATCCTTACCCAAGCATCTAATCCCACCTATTCAAACTCACTTCAATACAATGAGAGGAGCTTACTCTCCCATTACGATGCAAAAGAGTATCCCGTATCGTTTGAGTATTTCCAAGAAAAAGGCTTTGTTGCTCGTGTCCAACGCTTAAACACCCCATCTGGATCCGTATCTTTCTCTTATGATCCTCCGATTGCAGGACAAAAAGGGGGTTGGACAAAAGCAGAGTATGCAAATGGCTCATCTATTTTATATCGTTTTGACCAAAATCTGCTTCTTATTGCCATCGAAAATTGGCACGAAGGTGCGCTCGTAAACCAAAAGACCTTTAACTACACTACAAAACAGCATATCCAGCGCATCGAAACTCGAGATGGCATGGGAAATCTCCTGATTGCCCACACCTATGAGTGTGATGCTAAAGGGAATGCTCTACTTGAGAAAACAGAAGGAGATTTTGGCACTTTTTTAATTAGAAGGACCTTTACTACAAGAGGCCGTTTACTCCGAGAAGAAAGAGAGGATGGACTAGTTTCTGAATATACTTACCTAGAAAATACACGCCTTCTCACCTCAAAAACCACATTAGATCAGACAAGGCCTGATCGGACAAGGCCCATTCGTAAAACGACTTATCTCTATGACGAAGCTAACAATTTAATCGAAGAGGCTGAGGAAGGAAAAACCTACACAAAATACATTCTTTATCCCCAAGGACCTCATCTACATTGCGTCCAATGGGAAGAAAAATACGACTGGGAAAACCAACTCATCCATAAAGTCCATTTCACTTACGACAACTATGGAAATTGCTCTAAGCAAGATCATTTTGGCTCCGATGGGAATCTAGCCTATAGCATAAAGAAAACCTACGATGCATGTGGAAACCTTTTGGAAGAAACCAACCCTTTAGATCAAGTAGCCTCATACCAATACGACCCTCGAGGGCGTTGCATTCATGAGATTCCCTTTTCGAACAAACTCTCTATTGATCGCATCTTCGATGCCAAAGGAAGACTAACCCTTATCAAAGAAAAAGATCACGTAACTTATTTTACTTACAATGCATTAGATGATTTGATCGAAAAAACAAACTACCTTGGACTGAAAACAAACTACACGTACCATCCTGTCCATCATAAGCCCATCCTGATTGAATCACCTCCCACATTGCTCAAGATAACCTATGATTCTTTCGGCAGAGAAATTCAACAATCCGATGCCTATGAAGCCAAAACAACAACCAGGTACAATAGCTATTCAAGCCCCATTGAGATTGTTGATCCCGATGGCGGAATGGAGGCCTACCAATATGGATCAAACAATCTTTTAACTCTGCAAACCGATCCAGACGGTCTAAAAATAGCTTTTACTTACGATGCTTTAGGAAGGATCCTTTCTAAAACAGTAGGCGACTATACCACTTGGCTTAATTACGATGCCTACCATTTGATTAAACAAATCGATCCTGAAGGTATTGCCACTTACTACAAATACAATTTAGCAGGGCAAAAAATAGAAGAGACAAGAGCTAATCGCAAAACAAAATTTCGCTATGACTCCCTCGGATTTTTAGCAGCCGAAGAAACAGCGAATCGCTGCATCACCTATGTTCATGATCAAATAGGTCAGCTGCTCATAAAATCCATAGATGGCCTTCTGACAACCCATTGGACTTATGATTCAGCAGGTCTTGTTGCAACAATCAAACGAGCAGAAACTTCTTCTTTTATTTATGATCCTTATAACCGTCTAATTAAAATAGTCGATGAGGAAGGCGCACAAACAAACATTACCTATGAGGAAAGAGATCAAGTCTTAGTCAAAACGATCCGAGATCCAAGGAACATAGAGACGATCGAAACCTACAATGCACACAACCTTCTTCTTAAAAGAGAAATCCCAGGCAGCTTCTGCCTAGGCAGTTTATTAGAAGAATTCGAATACGACCGAGCTCTTCGACTCATTAGACAAGGGCCTTTACACTTTTCTTATAGCCCTAAAGGAAACCAAACCTCCCTAACAGAAGCAGAAACCCGAACCACTTTTTGGACCTATACGCCAGGCGGTAAAATCCAAACAAAAACCAAACCCGACGGGACTCTTCTCTCATATGAATATAATTCTCAAGGGGAATTGATTAAAGTAAGCTCCCGCCTAGGCGGTTCTCGCGAATTTCAGTACGATCGCTTAGGCCGTTTAACTAAAGGAAGTGGGTTTTCTAGAACTCTTGATCCCTTTGGCAATATCTTAAAAGAAGAATTTTCCAACGGGCTTATGTTGGAGAGTACCTACGATGATTGGAATCGCCCTTTGACAAGAACGCTCCCTGATTACAGCCGCATCGTTTATGAATATGAGGGTCCTTATCTTAGACGAGTCACCAGATTAAATCCTAAGGGCTCCACCTTGTATTCACACATATATGAAGAATATAATGAAGCTGGGCTTCCCCTATCAGAAACAGGACTTTTTCAAACCACCTATACTTACGACAAGACCGGAAGAAGAACATCCCAAATAAATCCCTACCTGAACGATACCCTAATCTACGATAAAGCCGGCAACCTCATTCAAAGAGGCACTGTCGTTTATACTTACGATAAGGTTTCCCAACTCACCTCAGAAACAGATAAATTCACAGCCCTCTACGACCAGCACTACAACTGCATCGAGAAAAATGGGAAACCTCAACCAGTCGATGCCATAAATCAGATCCAAGGACTTCCCTACGATATAAACGGAAACCTGACAAAACCCGGCTTTGGTTTTGATGTTTTTGATCAACTCCTAGTCGAAGGAGAAAACCTCGTTTACGACGCCTTGGGAAGAAGACTACAAAAAGGCCATACTTCCTATCTCTACATCGATGATGAAGAGATAGGATCTTTTGAAGCCATGCAACCTCAAGAGCTCAAAATACCAGGCCATCAAAACATCGTTGCCATTGAAATAAAAAACCGCCTCTATGCCCCTGTTCAAGATGTACAAGGAACAATCCGCTACCTGATTGATTGGAAAACAAAAAAAATAGCTCAAGAGAACACGTGTGATGCCTTTGGTTCAGGGTTAACAGATGCAATCCCTTATGCCTATGCAGGAAAAAGATACGATGCAAAAACAAACCTTGTCTACTTCGGGAAGCGCTACTATGATCCAGAACTTAGCCGTTGGTTAACTAGAGATCCTTTAGGGCCCATTGATCATTCCAACCTCTACCAATATGTTTTCAATAATCCCTTTGCCTATCGAGATCCAACCGGAGAATTTGCCTTCGCAATACCCCTTTTAGTCTGGGGTGCAGAATTAGTTCTTCCCTCTTTAACAGCTTTTATTGTCCCAGTTGCTTATACAGCACTCACAGGAATTACTGCTTACGCAGGCTACAAAGTGTCTCAGGTCATTTACGAAAGAAGCTACGATAACGTTCTTTTTAAAAACTCTTCTACCACACAAGGCCCGAGCAATGCTTCAAAAAAAGGAACTGGTAAAGGGAGTGGAAGGCCAGACAAATTAAAGCCAGATCCAGACACAAAAGGCGTCGTCGCACATAGTGTGTTCAGAAGACACCCGGAGACTAATAAAGTGATAAAGTACGAAACCTTTAAACCACAAACCAATCCTAGAGATCCAGCTCCTTATGAAAGTGTAAAAAGATATGATGGTCCAGGAAGTGGAAAAGGACACACTAACAAGATTTTAAAACAACGAATAGAAACCCCTCATGTCCATGATCCTGCTTATCCGGGAGGTATTAGACCACCCTTACCTTGGGAAACACCAAAATAACGGAAAAATGTATGAAAGATTTTTTATGGCTTCAACAGTGGTTCCAAGCTCACTGTAATGGTAAATGGGAACATGATCATAGAATCCATCTAGAAACTATCGACAATCCTGGTTGGTTTTTAACAATAGATTTGGAAGACACAGAATTAAAAAGTAAAAATTTCCAAGAGATCAATGACATACATAGATCGGAAGAAGATTGGGTGTTTTGTGCAGTTAGAAACACTAAATTTGACTCAGCTTGTGGTGTTGAAAACTTACCGGGAGTTTTGAAAGTATTTCGTTATTGGGCTGAAAATGAACCATTCGATTTTGCCTTGGAGAGTACCAAAATAACGGAAGAATCTATAGAGGAAGACGATTTTTCATGGCTGCAACAGTGGTATCAGGATTACTGTAACGGAGATTGGGAACACAGCTATGGAATCTGCCTCAAGAATATAGGCAATCCTGGCTGGTCATTAACAATAAATGTGGAAGATACACAACTAGAATATACAAATTTTCAACAGATAAAAATAGATCGATCTCAGCAAGATTGGATATTTTGTGAAGTTAAGAGTCTTAAATTTGAAGCAAGATGTGGTGTTGAAAATCTACCGGAAGTTTTAAGAGTATTTCGTCATTGGGTGATTGAAAATGAGCCATCTAAAAATAATGAATATGAGTGGGATGATCATGTTATTATTAAGAAAGATGCTCCAGAGCAGTTTTGTCCAGGAAGGACTGGGGTTGTGTGTTACATGTGGGAAATCAAATTTGAAGACATTGCAAAAGAATTTTTCTCAGAGTTAGGGGATTGGATTTATATTATAAAATTTAAGACCGGTAGAGAGATTCGAGTTGCTGGTCGTTTTTTGGAGAAATACTCAGAAGTATAGTGATAAGGCATGAAACCTTTATGATTTGCCCTCTTTATAACAGCTTTTGTTGTTCCGGTTGCTTATACAGCACTCACAGGAATTGCTGCTTA
>NZ_CAAJGQ010000015.1 GCF_901000775.1 Candidatus Rhabdochlamydia sp. T3358 | reverse complement strand
TTAGGAAAAAAATTAATGGATAAAGGCTTACAATTATTCACAAATTTACGGTCTAAAATGAAAAATAAGTTCATGAATCTCAGAGATAAAATACTACTGCGTAAAAGAGTTATTATTGAAACTGTAAATGATCAACTTAAAAATATATCCCAGATTGAGCACACAAGGCATAGATCAGTGAGTAACTTTTTGGTTAATACTCTTTGTGGAATTGCAGCTTATATGAGGCAACCTAAAAAACCTCGTATTAGAATGTCTGATAAGGAAAGTTTAGGGCTAGTTACCAGCTAGAAAACCCAAAACTGAGGTTTTTAGAGTAAACTGTAAATTTTTAAGTGCAGTGTATTGATTTTCAAATGTTTAAAAATTGTAATGTAAAAAACTTAAAGGGTATATCATGAGGTTTATCTTCTCGAATCGAGAGTTTTAACTGCTTGAATGATGTTGTGGGTATCGACTTCAAGTCTGCAATAAATGATCTTGCTATTTTAGTTGAAGAGGACTGACTGCTCTTTTCCATTTCAAGAAGTAGGAAAAATCCTTTAGCTAGGGAAAGAAGGACTACCCCTGAGTACGAGCATCCTTATGAGGAAGAGGGAAAGACCCTGCTAAATATAAAGGGTAATAATGGGTTTTAGCTCTTATATCAAAAGATCGTCCGCTAAAAATGACTTGATAGGGTGGTTTGTACTTTTCTGAAAATACTTGTAAGCTTTTTGCCTTGGTAGTGGTGCCAGATTTTACTTCGATAGGGATAACTTGTCCTAAGATTTCCAGTAAGAATTCCACTTCTGATTTTTGTTCTTGCCAACTAAACAACTTATCCCTTGCCTTAAGCAACTCTTGAGCTACAAAATTTTCAGCAAAATAACCTTTATAACTCCCATAATCAGCATCAAGAATAACTTTTGGAGGAAGATCGCTCATATTTCCAAGAATGCCTATATCAAATAGCAATAATTTAAAAAAATTTTCCTTTGTATAACCTTTAAATGGAAGATAGCCAGTATTGACAATAGGGACCTTAATAACTAGTCCAGCAGCTTCTAGCCAATCAATTGCCCCAGCCAGTCTGTCATAATGAGTCACTCCTGGAACAATTCCTCGGAATTTAAATCGTGCAATTGTAGAGTCTTGAGTTTGACTTAACTGAGCGGGTACTGAATGAAATATGCGATCAATATGCATCGCGTTTACTTTTCCTGAATGCTTTGCAATATCTGCATAGTAGGAGTTAAGAAGATCATCTTGTTTTTTTCTTACGATTGAACAGGCTTCAAAAAGATGGTTTTTATTTTCATAATAAGTGGCTACTACTTCAGGTAAACCTCCAACAACAAAATAAAGCTTGAGCTGTTGCCACAAATGTTCATGGATAATCTCTGGAATTTTGTCTTTTAATGTGAGTTTTTGGATAGTAGGAAGAGCTTTATCGTGATTAGCCATCAAAAATTCCTCAAAAGACATTGGCCTTAGAGTTTCAAAAGTGACTTTCCCCACAGGAAAAGAAGCTGGGCTCAGATGAAGTCCCAAAAGTGACCCTGCAGCACATAAATGCAGCTCAGGGCAATCTTCCTGAAAGTACTTTAAACTAGTAAGCGCTTTAGGCAACTCTTGGACCTCATCAAAAATCACCAGATCTTTTCCTATATGAATGGGGCGATCAAGATAAAAACTTAATTCATTTAAAATTCTTTGGGGAACCAGGTCGAGTTCAAAGATTTTAGCGAGGTCAGGCTGCTTTTCGAAATTAAAATAATGGCATTGGGGAAAAAAAAGCTTTCCAAATTCTTTCAGAAGGTGAGTTTTCCCTACTTGTCTAACCCCTTTGAGTAAAAGGGGTTTACGCGATCTTTCTTGTTTCCACTCAATCAAGCGATCCATCATTTTACGTTTCATAAAGCCCCCTTATTAATGACCTATCTATCACTTTAATCTAGCAAAAAATGACATTTTTGTCACTTTTAACTAGCAAAAAATGACAAAAATGTCATTTTTAGATTAAATTAAGATAATGAGATCAATCTGCTGAACGCACCTTTGATGAAAGAGCATATATTAAAGGGTCTTGGCTGAAGTTCAACAAGAAAACCCTTGCAGCTATGATTTCTGGAAGCAAATGGAAATGAATCCAGAGGCTTGAGTGGTGCACTTAACCGAAATTATCTCAAAATATATCCTATTAAGCCACTCATTTATAGTGATATAAGTCTATCCTAAGAAAATATCTTAACTCTCTAAGCTTCAAAGAATTATTTTTTTTAATTTTAAGTCTTTTAAATACAGATAGGAAGCCATGACAACACATCTAGAATAAGCAAAACAGTTCTTAGAGTCTAATGCCGAATATAAAGAGACGCATTTAAGCGAGGTCTTAGAATTGATCAATGACTTAATGCTCACCTGGAAAAATGCTATTATTAAAGGCTCTAAAGAAGAACAGACACAAGCTATTGAAAGATTAAATCAAGTTCGAGGTCTTCTTAAGGATTATTTTGAAAAGGTTAAAGAGAACTTAGGCTTAAGCCCAGAAGAGATTGAGCAGCTTGTAGAATATGCAACAAAGAAGAATACCCCTAATCAAGAGAAAATCGTGAGCTTCAGTAAAGAGTTTAAAAAGCATTCCGATGAGATTTTAGAGATAGTAGGAAGAAATAAAAAAATAAAAAAACAACGCGCTCCTAGAGCGAGTTGGATTTCATCTTAAGAACCTGAGTTTTGGTTTTTTATCCAATAAGAATCACATCTAAAATATTGATAACAAATGATTTGTCTAGTTCTAAACTTGCTTGGAACCTAGTATTTTTCATCTAGATTTTGCTCATTTGTTCAAACTATTGCAAATTCGCAATTTAAGATCACCAAATGAACCTATCTACTTTAAAATCAAAGAGAAAAACCCAAAACTAGGGTTATTATCAATTTAATTTTGAAAACCATAAACATTTTTCCTGGTTAAGTAGATTTTACAAAAATCCTGGGATAATGGTATTATTGGATGTTAAGAATAAGGAGGTATTATGAGGGATCTGTCTGCTCATAAAAAAGTAAAAATGACTATTGAATGCACCCCTGATGAAAGGGCGTATATTAAGATGCTAGCTGCTAAGGCACATTTAAATCTTAGTGATTTAATTTTATCTTACCTGAGCAAGGACTTCCCTAAAAAGTTCAACAAGGAAACACTTGCAGCTATAAAAGAACTAGATGAAGGTCATGGAACTCGTTGTATATCCATTGATGATTTCTGGGAACAAATGGGAATTAATCCAGATGCTTGAACTTGGTTATAGCAATCGAATTAAAAAAGACTTAAAGAAATTCCAATATAAAAAAGAAGTCATTAAGGAATTCAATGGAGTCATAAAGCTGCTTTCAGAAAAAAAGAAATTACCTGAAAAATACTTAGACCATGCTTTATCTGGAAATTATTACGGATACAGGGAATGCCATGTTAAACCCGATGTATTACTCGTTTATAGAGTAAATTTAGCTGAAAAAGTTCTTTATTTAGCTCGAATAGGTTCTCATTCAGAGCTTTTCTAACAAATAGTTTTACAATTTCTTCAATCTTATTCTCTTAAAAGCCTCTTTCTAGATTATAAGTCTTTTATAATCAACTATTTATTCCTATCTTAGAAAAATAACCTAACCTTCTAAGTTTCAAAGAATTATTTTTTTAATTTTTTAAGTCTTTTAAATACAGTTATATAACATTTTTACAATTTGTTATTAATATTCTCTTAATTAGTTTGTGGGATAATTATAATAGATAAATAGAAGAAATAATAAACAATAACAAAATAGGAAGCCATGACAACACATCTAGAACAAGCAAAACAGTTCTTAGAGTCTAATGCCGAATATAAAGAGACGCATTTAAGCGAGATCTTAGAATTGATCAATGACTTAATGCTTACCTGGAAAAATGCTATTATTAAAGGCTCTAAAGAAGAACAGACACAAGCTATTGAAAGATTAAATCAAGTTCGAGGTCTTCTTAAGGATTATTTTGAAAAGGTTAAAGAGAACTTAGGCTTAAGCCCAGAAGAGATTGAGCAGCTTGTAGAATATGCAACAAAGAAGAATACCCCTAATCAAGAGAAAATCGTGAGCTTCAGTAAAGAGTTTAAAAAGCATTCCGATGAGATTTTAGAGATAGTAGGAAGAAATAAAAAAATAAAAAAACAACGCGCTCCTAGAGCGAGTTGGATTTCATCTTAAGAGAGGGCATTCATGGAAATCATAAGACAAGAACCCATACTACCAGTTTTTAGATTAGGAGAGGATCCCTCTTTTAGTGATTGGATTGAAAAACTCAAAAAAGAAGGTGTTACTCTGGAAATTCTCGTGCTTTTAGTCATGTCCAATAAGAAGAAAACAGGAGCGATGGATCGCACCTCTCAGAGTATTGCCGATATTGTAGAAGAATCAAACCAGCTTAGTAAGTTGCAGGATGACTTGATTAAACTAAACGCAGATTTGAGCAAGCTGGAAGCTGGCTTGGGCGGTGTGCCAAGTGCCAGTGAGGAAGCTTGGAAAGCGAATAAAATGGAAGAGTTGATCCAGAAGATTGCAGATGATTATAAGCAATTTATTAAAGATTTAGCAGAAGTAGAGAAAAAAGGAGAAAAGGACCCTAGTTTAAAAGCGCTTTTAACAACAGTAGAACAGTTTAAAGCAGACTTTGAAGCCAAAATAGGAGGAGAGTCTTTTTCTGAAGCCATTGAGCAGTGGGCAAATGATACGGGTTTCCACGGTAATGATACAGGATTTCATCCTAATGCTCAGGGACAAGATTCTACACGCTTGAATCGAATATTAGCCTACTTAGCAGAGCAGTACTATCAATCAAATCATAGTGGTGGAACAGGTAAACAAAGCGACTTAGCTAACTTCTGGATGGATGGAAGTGCTGCACAACACATGGTATCAGGACAATCTCAACAGCAATCGATCCAAGTGCAAGCGTATATGCAAACATTAAACGGATATAATAACTCTGCTCAAGAGATGATTAAAGTAATGACTGAATTAAAAACTAAAATGGCTCAACTAGCCACATAAAAATAAGTAATAAGGAGAAATAATATGATAGAAAAAATACAAACAAACAGCATTAGGATGGGTGAAACTTTACCTCCTAACGACTTAAATCCTAAAGACTCTTCCTCAGTTTCAGAAGTAAAGAACAAGAAGCATAAAGGCATGCTTCCTGCAGATACTATTAGGCTGAATTATTTAGAAAAAGGAGAAGAAGCTCTTCTAAAAGAGAAAGTAAGAACTCTTTTAACTGAAATTAAAACAGCTGTTAAAAAATCAGGTTTTGATCCACGAGTGACAAATATCTTAATGCTTTATATCGCATTTGCTCAAAGTCAGATGGACCAAAATGACAAATTAGAAGCGGGTTGGATGGATCAACAACATGTACAGAATCTCTTATTAGAAGACTCCGCTAAAGAACAGAAGAAAGTTGCTAATGAGTCTACACAAGGGCGTCATGCAAATATTGGAGCAATTATCGGTTTTTCTCTTCTTGCCATCCTTGGATTTGCCTTGCTCTTTACAGGAGTTGGTACTGCAGCAGGAGCTGGATTACTAGCAGCAGAAGGAACAGCTGCAACTGGATTTCTAGCCACAGAAGGAGCCCTAGCAACGGCTAGTACTTTTGCACTAGGAGGAACGGGCGCTCTTGCAGGAACAGGTGTTTCTCTAGGATTTGCAGTTCCTGCTATGAATAACCCAGAAGGAACTGGTTTAGGACCCGTTACTCAAGAAGGACCTGATCAAGCAAAGCTGGCCCAAATTAGTATTTTAAATAGTTTTTGGAACCTACTTGCGCAAAAAGCTAACCAAAACATTCAAACAGGAACCCAGCTAAACATTGTAAACACATCAAGTAGCAATACGCAGCAAGGGCAGCAGGCTTCACAGGTTATCTCGGAATGGGGACAAATGTCTAGATTCCAGGTAGCAAGGTAAAAGGAGGCTAATATGACAATAGGTACTATAACAAAAGCAAATATGCTCTCTCAATTAATGGGTGAGCAACTGAGCGCGCAGATCAGTCAAATGCAAGCTAGCCAATCTTTCTCTAATGTAGAGTCTGATTTTGCACATGATAGTGTAACACAAGGAGATAAGATGCTTAAGGTGATAAGGATTATGGATTGGATCCAAATTCTAACCATTGTATTAACTCCGCTGACTTTAGGTGGTGGTTTAGCCACTGCAGGAATAAGCGAAGGCTTAACAGCCGCAGTTTCTGCCTCTTCTGCAGGTGCACAAGTAACGTTGGGATCTGCAACAGCTGGAACGCAAAGTTATAAAGCAGGCTTAGATAGTCAAATAACTAGTAATAAGAGTGGTGTTGATTCAATAAATCATAACGTTAAAACCAACTTTGATTCGCTCAAACACGAGAGTGAAACGCAGATTAAAGTAGGGGGCGGTATTGCCCAAATGATCTTTAATGAAGGTCAAATAGCAAGTCAAAAAATAATAGGTAGATAATATGAGCATTATAATAAATAACCAATTTGATCAAGGTTTAAGCAGCGTAGATTGGACAAAATATCCTCAGCTTATGCAGAAAGTGGTTTCTGCTTTTATGGTTCAAATGTCAGATACTTTGAATAAGCTTAGAGAAGTTATCTCTTTAGCCCAAGCTAAAACCTCAGTAGCACAGCTTAAGTTTGGATTTGATGCAGCAAGCAGCATGCAAACAAGCGGTTTAATCCAATCCGGTACAGGTGCATTCCAAGTAGGAGGAGGGGGTTATCAAGTAAAAGCCGCCTTTAATACAGCTGGTGAAATGAGTGCATTGAGAACTGCTTTTGAAGACAATCATACTAGTTTGGATAGTCAGATAAATAGTGCTAGTGCATCTATTGAACCTGTACCTGCAATGAACGAAGTGGAAGAAGACGGGATTGTTGTACAAGTTCAACAAGTTCAGGCTCCAGTTAGCCAAGAACGAGTAGATGTAGATGCCCTACACGCTCAGAAAAAGGCCTTAAATAATCAACATAATATCGATCGAGAAGACATCAACCATAATCATCAGAAACATTATGGAATAGGTCAAGCTCTATCAGGATTAGGCGGTCTGTTTCATATGATGGATGGTGGTACTCAAGCGCAAAAAGCTAGCAATGATGCTGCTAATGGAACATTTGAGCATAACCATCAAACCCAAGAAGCAACTCGAAGTAGCGTAAATCAGACAGTTGATAAGCTCTTGAATATTGACATGTATGCATTAAACGTAGCTTCCTCTAGAGCTTAAAGGAGAGATACAATGAATTTAGAAATACAAGTACAACCGCACTTAGCCTGTTTTGAGATCCTGGAATGTAATTGGAATCAGGACCAAGAAGGAGGTTATATCGAGGTAAATTTTGGAGAAGGTAAAATTTGTGGGTTTCACTGCCATGCAAAGGAGCTAACTTTTGCTTTGCAGCATATCCAAGCTTTTGGAGAAAGGCACCAGGGGTTAGATCAGATAGATTTTGAAGACCGAATGAGAGATCTTTATCATTGTAGACTATTTTGCGATTTGCACAAGGGAGATTCCCAAGAAAACTATGTGGCTATCTATAAATTTGACCGGTTAAGAAAAAATTTAGAATGTATAGGCCCTCAATTTAAAGTACCGCTCACTAAAATGCACAGAAGTCGAATAGAAGAAGAGCATTGGCAGTATTTACAAGAGCTTGCAGAAATGCATAGAGTATAATAAGAGCTTTTTAATTTGTTTATTATTTATCAATTGTGATATTTGATAAATAAGTTAATTAAAAAATTTTGGTTTTAATAAAGTTTAATAAGTATAATAAGGTAATTATATGACAGAAGCAATAAGAGGAAATGTCTTAGCTCTAGTAGCTGAGATGGAAAGTAAGGTAAGTAGTAATGCTGAGAAAGCATCACATACAGATATAGAACAAGAGATGGTGAAAAAGGCGATTATTGAAGCTTTGCAAGATATTGAAAATTCAGCAACAGATCGTTTGAGTGGATTAAATGCGATAAAGAATTTTTTAAGCCATTTAGCTACCCAAGATTTAGGTGCAGATGTAAATGATTATGTAAAAGGAGAGTTGGATTCGGCCAATAGCTACAAACCAGACCAAGATCTGGTGAACAAGCTAAAAAAAGATGAAGATAACTTGAAAGCAGAAAAAAGCGATGTTCAAAGAGATAATAAGGCTATGGCTGATTTAGATCGACAGATTGCAGCTTTAGTAAAGAAGCTAGCTAATGCGGAAGATACATTGAAGCATGGTTCTTTCTTTGGACGCATTGGAGCTTATTTTGAGATATTAGGACTAGATATTGCTTTAGGTGCATTAGAGATAGGTAAAGGCGTTTTATGGTTAGATTTAAAGCACCATGAAAACTATCAAGCATTTTATCAAGAACGTATAGGACAAGAAAAACAAGCACTAAGAAATGATCCTAAGATTCTTAGCTGCTTAGACTTTCTTAACTCTGGAGATAAAGTGGTCGCTAACCAAGCTAATCAAAAGCTCAGTATGTATCGAGCCTTGGTAAATGATGTATCAGAAGTAGTAAACACTATTAGCGCAATGGCTAAATCATTCAGTAGGGCTTAAAAAAAGCCTCTTATACAAAAGCTCTTGAAACTCAAGAGCTTTTTTTCTATTTATAAACCAAAAAGAAGAATATTTCATGACGCATATTATCAATGGAATCCCTTCTACTATTGCCAATTTTAGCAATAGACAAGTATCTGAAGATACAAACATTAGCAAATCTGAGTGGGCAAGTCTTGTGGATCGCATGAAAGCAGATGGGATTTCTCTAACCATCATTGTTTTAGTCATTTATGTTAAAGCTATGGACAATGTTTCTGTGAAAATTTTGCTCATTACTCATGAAACAGATAAGCTCAGCTCTGTTATGAGCGATTTGCTTTCTTTGAATACATCACTTAGTAAGATACAAAATCAATTAGGAGCTAAAAAAGAAGTGACCCAAGAGGATTGGGATAAATTTGATGGGAAGCATCTCACAGAAATACAAAAGTCCTATAATAAGCTTCTAGAAGATTGTAAAAAGCTTAAAGAAGCATCTGTTACTCAACCTGATTTTAAACCAATTGTAACGGCTATAGAGGGCGTTATAGATGATTTTGACACTAAGGTAGGAGATTCTAAATTTTCGGAAGACATTAAAAAATGGCAGGGGGATACCTCCTTTCAGAAAGATCAAAGAGGAACTCTACAGGGAGATGTTGTTTGGTTGGCCAAGCAATTCTATGAGAAAAATCACGATACGGATGATAAAGGCGTGGTCGATTATATAAGTATATGGGTTCAAGATATCAATGCTGCACAGCAACTAGGACAGGGAATGTCACAACAAAAAGTAGTCGAACTACAAGCACAAATGCAATTTATTAGCTCTTTTAGCGCCTCTGGGCAAGAAAGTGCTCGAGCAGGTAAGGAAGAGCTCTCGGTAATGGTACAACATCAGACAAGGTAAAAAATAAAGGCAGGTTAGCCTGCCTTATTTTAGCTGGTTTGTAAGCGAATGACTTTAGGTTTTTTCTGTAAGGTAATACATTCTTCATCAACGATGATTTCTTTAATGGTTGGATCTGATGGGATATCAAACATTAATTCTAAGAGAAGACTTTCTACAATCATTCTTAGAGCACGAGCTCCTGTTCCTGTTTTCTTTGCTTTTTCAGCCATAGCTCTTAGTCCATCATCTGTAAACTTTAAAGAGACATTTTCTTCTGCAAATAGATGTTGATATTGTTTGATGATAGCATTTTTTGGTTTAATCAAAATGTCAACAAGATCCTGGATAGTTAATTCATTGCAATTAGCAATACTATTAAAACGACCTACAAATTCTGGGATCATACCAAATTGAATTAAGTCTTCAGGTTCTACTTTAGAAAGCAGATAATTGATTTCATTGGTGTCAAATACACGCGCTTCACCTACATCAAAGCCAATTGTACTCTTGCCAAGTCTTTTGGCAATAATTTTTTCAAGGTGCACAAAAGCACCTCCTACAATGAACAGAATATTTTGTGTGTTTACACGAATATACTCTTGATTGGGATGTTTTCTTCCTCCTTTAGGAGGAACATTGGCAATGGTTCCCTCTACAATTTTTAAAAGAGCTTGTTGCACTCCTTCTCCAGATACGTCGCGTGTAATAGAGACATTACCAGTTGTTTTGCGAACTTTATCAATTTCATCTACATAAATGATACCCTGTTCAGCACGTGCAATATCATAGTCTGCTGCTTGTACAAGACGTAAAATGATGTTCTCTACATCTTCACCTACATAACCAGCTTCAGTTAAAGTAGTGGCATCTGCAATAGCAAAAGGCACATCTAAAATATTAGCTAAAGTACGTGCAATGAGAGTCTTTCCAGACCCCGTAGGTCCTAATAATAAAACATTAGATTTACTATATTCGATTTCCCTCTCTTTTTGAAGAGAGCGAATTCTCTTATAATGATTATAAACAGCAACCGAAATGGTCTTTTTAGCTCGTTCTTGGCCAATAACATAAGCATCCAAAGAAGCTTTAATCTCTTTTGGTTTTAGTATCTTTAGCTCATGATGAATGGGCTTTTTATCGACAATTTCAATACACAGGCGCACACATTTATCGCAAATGTAAGATTCAGGACCAGATATCAGTTTTTCCACAGCTTCTTCTGGGCGGCCGCAAAAAGAGCAGTGGGCGCCGTTTTTTTCTTTTTTTGTCATAACTCTTAAAAATCTTTTGTTTTTATTCTTGTTTTATCGCTGGCGTTTTTTGTGGTTGTGTAGCTATTTTGTCAATGAGACCATATTCTTTTGCTTCTTCTGGATTCATGAAAAAATCTCGCTCAGAGTCATCAACGATTTTCACAAGGTCTTGACCTGTGAGTTGAGCTAAAATCTTAGAGCAAATTCTTTTAAGCTCAATAATTTCTTTGGCCTGAATAGCAATATCAGCAGAGGAACCGCCAATCCCACCCATTGGCTGGTGAATCATAATTCGACTATGAGGTAATGCAAATCGCTTACCTTTAGTACCAGCAGCTAAAAGAAGAGCAGCCATAGAACAAGATTGCCCTATGCAGTAAGTATTAATTTCATAATCCATAAACATCATGGTGTCATAAATTGCTAATCCAGCAGAGATATAACCCCCAGGAGAATTTATATAGATGCTTATAGCTTTTTTTGGGTCTTCAGCACGCAAAAAAAGCATTTGGGCAATGATTACATCAGCTACTTGATCTGTAATCTCTGTGCCAATAAAAACAATCCTGTCTTTCAATAGACGGGAAAAAATATCCATGGCGCGCTCGCCACGGCCTGTATCTTCAATCACATATGGAACATTCATACGATAGACCTCAAAAGCGGTTAATGTGAATTCTCTAGTATTGCTCAATGAAAAGATAATCTGCAAGTTGAACTAGCTTAACTTAGAACTTTGCATATTTAATAATCCAGTCTTCTGCCTTTTCTAAGATCAAGCGAGAATATGCTTCTGCATGTTCAATTTCAGGATGATTAGAGTGATTGGGATTTTGGGGGCTAAGTAAAATCTCAAGTGGAGTAGAGGCAGCAGAGGGAACATCTTCTGCAGCAATGCGAATATTTGCTTCACCTACAATTTTACGGCATAAATAGAACATTCGAACAGCTTTTTCCGATTGTTGTTGGATTGTTTCAAACATTTTTTTGCGTTCTTCTGCTTTTAGATTATCCCAATAGTTTTTAAAATCAGCATTTTGAGCTAGTTGCTGAATTCTAAATTCTACTTCTTTTTGGACAAGAGTCGTAGGTAAATCAAAAGGAAACTGCTTTAACAGAATTTCTGTTACTTGTTCGCGTAAGGATTCTTGAACATGTGCATCAGCTTGCTTATTTAGCAACTCTTCTACTCGTTGATGTAATTCTTCAACAGAGGAGACCCCAAGCAGCTTAGCAAACTTTTCATCAAGAGGAGGCAATGTTGCTAAATCAATGGATTTAATAGTAATACGTGCTTTTTTTGGTTTTAATTCTTCTTTTTCCTCTTGAGATGCGTTTTGATCGGGAACACTCACTCCTTCAGCTGTATCAGAGATATTTTTGCCAAGGACAAGGGGTAACATCCATTCAGCCATGCCCTTTGCATTTACTTCGAAACGCGTATTTGAAAATAAGGGAGTTCCTTCTTCAATCAGATCTACATCCAAAGTTACAAAGTCATTTTCCTGAATAGGACGATCGGTTATTTTTTCCCATTTTGCAAAGAAAAATTGAGTTTGGCGAATAGTTTCAACAATCTTTTCAGGGCTTACTTCAGGTCTTTTAACACTTTTTAGCTGGACTTCTTTAGGGTCTATAAAAGGAAGAGTAGGTTCACTTTCAAAAGAAAGCAGTAAAAGAGCTCCATGTGTGGAATGGCTCTTCATGCTAAAAGATACTTTAGCTTCTTTATGTAGCATAGGAATATTAGCTAGCTTTTGGCACTCTTGAAAAGAAGCGTTGGCAATTTCTTGGTCCCATTGTTTTTTAATTTCATTGGAGAAGTTTTTTTCGATAAGGTTCTCAGGAGCTTTTCCTTTGCGAAAGCCAGAAAGAGTAACGTTTTTCCCTACTTTCTTAACCGCTTTCTTATGGGCCGCTTGCATCAATGGCTTTAGAGCTTCAACATCAAATTCAACAATACAAGAGGGCTTATTGTGAATGGTAAAACGCACATGCTCATTGATCAATTGCCTAGGCTCTGCTGTTGCTTGGTCCATTTAAATCGCTCCTTAAATTTAAACTATATAGCGGGTGATGAGGTTCGAACTCACGACCCTCACGTTGGCAACGTGATGCTCTACCGCTGAGCTACACCCGCAGGTATTAAAAAAAATAAGCGGGTGATGAGGTTCGAACTCACGACCCTCACGTTGGCAACGTGATGCTCTACCGCTGAGCTACACCCGCTTTGTACAGAGGACAAGAGTATATCGAGAGAATTTTTTTGCAGCAAGTGTTGCGATTAAAATAATAGAATTTAAAAAAAAGAAGCCCACTTTTTAGCCTTAGGAAATAAGTAAAGTGGGCTTTAAAAGAATCCCTATCTTTTGATTTGATAAGAAGAACCACTATCGTTGGATACATTACTAGATTCAATAGAAATACCACCTAAGCTTGTATTATCATCACCTTCTGCCTCTGTCGGATTTTCTATGTATTCAAAGGAAGAGCTTGTGCTAGATGTGACACTAGAAAGATCGTTAAAGTCCTCATTGGGAGGAACGAAAATACGGTTATTCAAAGGGAAGAAATAGTCTTTAACTTGTTCAAGAGGACTTCTTTTTACTTCTTTAGTATCTATATTTTGATCATTTGTATTCGATTTTAAAGGACGAAAATATTCTTTAAATTTTTTAAGAGTTTTCTTAAGAGATTCAAGAAAAGCTCCTTCCTTTTTTACCGGTCTATAAAGGGTATTTAAAGGATATGAAGCTTTTCTTTGTAGTCCTTTAGGAGATTTCGTAGCAGGTAAGATATTTGTAGGGTTGATTTGTTTTTCAAGTAGATTTTTGAACTCTCTGATAACTTTTTTGTTTACAGACCGATCTACATGAGGTGTGTTATTTTCATGAGTCACTGTCCACTTCTTTGCAGTCTTGGCGTGCAACTGTAGAGATCCTTTAAAAAAATGTTTGTCGTTTTGGACTTTATCTAATACTGTGATAGTTTTGGCCTCTACTTTTTGCCAATCTCCCTCTGAATAGGCGAGCTTTCTCTTATTGTCATGTACGGTGATGCGGTATCTTTTACCCTTCCATGTAGCTATTGTATAATACTGAGAGCCGGTTTTTCCAGATTCTTTTAGCTCAAAGCGTAATTGTTCTGTGTTCCGTTCTTGTGAAAGTAAAACATCAAAAGCTACTTCTTCTACCTTATTATTGATTCTAGAAGGGATTTGAGGGCTTCCAGAGCCAAGGGGTATACTAACAGTAGCAGCATGAGGTGTTGGATTGTTATGGATAGTCATGTTTTTATTCTCCTATTTACATCTATTTTACAGGATTAATATTTATTTATTATTAATTAACTCAAACAAAATACTTTAATTAATGGTTTTTTGTTATTAACTTGTTTAAGCATCTGTTTATTAGCTACTTGTGTATTAAAAAAGTGTATATTATTGATTATAAGTAACTTATGTATTCAGAAGAAATTTAACACTCTTTATCCGCCGGTTAATAATAAAGATATAATTAGCAGTTAAAACAGGAAAAATGTATTTTTCCTGCTGGATATAAAAATTTAAAAGCAGCGGAATAGAAGCAAAAGCCTTTTTGCAATCGATAAAACATACGCTTAAAATCTCTTAAAAATGCAAGTCTTCCAAAAGCATACAAAGCTTAAAAAACAGCTATTTCTTTCCACGGTTACTATCTTTGGACTTAAAGAGACGATATATTCTGAGGAGACTGTAACAAATCAGGTTACCCTTGAAGACTTGTTTAAAAAAATGTGAAGAATTAAGGGCTTAGGCGATCCCTCTTTTTATTCTTTGTTTCCTTGGATAATACACAAGAGATAAGATTTGTGCATTTTGGCAAATCTTAAAGATTAACCGCAATTTTTCTTGCATAGGTTAAAAGAAAAAGGTAAAAGCATGGAAAACCCGAATAGATTTACATATATAAAAAAGTTTTCTATAAAAATAATAAACTAGATTCGGTTAGATTTTTAAGAATCATTAATCAATTGCACTACTTATGTTGAATTTTCGAAAATTAAAGCAGGATTTTTCTTCTGCAATTGTAAAAGAAGGGCGTGAGCTTTACGAAAAGCAAAAAGTCGTATCAGCTAAGCTCTTACATTTAGACGCAAAGACAATGCGGATTTCCGCCAAAGTGATGGGACAATATGATAATTGTTATGAAAGCGAGATTGAAATTGATCGATTAGAATGTGAAACTAGGGACTCTAATTGTGATTGTCCCTACAATTATGATTGTCAACATTTAGCTGCACTTATTTTTTATTTAGAAGAGAATCTTGATTCTATTTTGGTTGCTTTTTCAAAAGAAAACAATCTAAAGCAATTAGGAGCAACAATTGGAATCGATAGGGTAGAACAAGAACAACTATTAGAAAAAATTAAGCAAGCAGAAAGCAAGATTTTTCAGCAACAAGAAGAACAACATCAAAAACAGGTTCTGCAAGAATATGCGGTAGCTTCCTCCCATCTTGCTGTTTCTCCTTTTTTTAGATCTTATCAAAAACAGGAGTTAGATAAAGCAGATTTCGCTCTCATCTTTAATCCTGTTTTAGAAGAAGACAATAAGATTATAGAGATGCAAATTGCTCTGAGACTTCCCTATCGCTCTAAACCCTTATATGTACCAAATGCAAGGCTCTTTTTAGAAAGATTGCGTTATGAAGAGATCATTTGTATCGCCGGAAAGAACTATTGTTTTTCTTTGCAATCATTTGATCCAATACAACAAGAGATTATACAAATTATACGAGATCAAGCGCGCTTTTATGAAAACAATCACACAGAAAGAGCGCAAAGAGTTGCCTATTTAGACTTAGAAACCTTTGGCATGATTTTGGCAAAAACGTATGAAATAGCCATGCAAAAAATGGCTAAATCTGGTTTATTGTCGCAAGAAGATGAGTCTCCTCTTCTACCAGGAATCTATGAAGCTACCATGGAAATGCCTTTACGGTTTTCTCCAGCACAAGCACAGTTGCGTTTTTGCTTGCAGTATATTCTTCCGCCTACCTCTAAGATTTTAATCGATCCTCGCATCCTTGTTGCAGACCATGCAATTGGATTGGAAGAGTCTCGGTTTTTTGAATGTGCAAAACCGGGAATGATCTATAAGAATGTCTATTACCGATTCCCTGAGTCTATTACAAGGTTGCATTTACGTAATTTAAAGCAAATTCGGGATATGACAATTCCGACTCCTTTATTTGGAACTTTTGTAGAAAATGCTCTGCCGCAAATGGCTCGTTATGCGGAAATTGCTAATCAAGAGGCACTGCAAGATTTTGTTACTCTGCCATTTGTAGGTAACTTAGAAGCTACTTGTGATATTTCTTATTTAGATGGAGAGTTAGAGGCTAGTTTACATTTCAATTACGATGGACATAAAGTTCCTGTTGCTGTCTCACAACTTACCTTTAAAGGAGTGAATTGCTTTGTTTCAGAGCAGGGGATTTTGGCTCGTAATTTAGTAGAAGAAAGAGAAATCATTGAAGATCTCTTTCAGGACTTTCTCTTTAAGCCCGATACTGGGATGTATATCTCAAAATCTGAGAAAAAGATTGTTGAGTTTATGACGGATATTATTCCTCGGTATCAACAGAGAGTGCAATTTAATTGTCCACAGAATTTACTCGATCAATTTATCTATGATCAAACACAATTTATCATTGATTTATCTCATACAGATCGAATTGGTACTTATATGATTGCATTAAGGGTCAATGGTGCTCTTAATGGAATTAAACTCGATCAGCTTTGGGAATGTGTAGGATCTAGAAAATCTTTTATCGAACTCGATTCGCCTAAATGTCGTGTAAAAAAAGGGAGTGAGGGACATAAAATTCCTAAAATCTTAGTTTTAGATCTGGATCGACTCTATGCAGTTGTGCAGCTATTTGACGAGATGGGCATAGAGGTTCTTGAAAACCATACACTAGAAAGACCTCTTTGGAGCTTAGCTAATATCGATGGATCTCAATTTGAAGGTTTGCCTGTAGAATTTTCTATGACAGAGCAACTAGTAGAAATTCGCAAGCAGATGATTGGTGAGAAACAACTGATCTTTTCTGATGTACCAACTTGTGTAAAAGCTACATTGCGCGCTTATCAATTAGAAGGAGTACATTGGTTAGAAAGGCTTAGGACCATGTTTTTAAACGGAATTCTTGCTGATGACATGGGTCTTGGTAAAACTCTGCAAGCCATTGTTGCTTTAACACAGCATTTAACAAAAAGTCCTCGAGCCTCTCTGATTATTTGTCCAACTTCTCTATTATATAATTGGAAAGAGGAAGTCTCTAAGTTTAATCCTAAAATGAAGGCTGTTGTAGTCGATGGAGCTCCCAATAATCGGAAAAAATTGATTGGGCAGTTAGATCAGTGTGATATTATCATTACTTCTTATACATTATTGCAAAAAGATATTGAGCATTATAAAGTAGCTAATTTTTCTTATCTGATCTTAGATGAAGCACAGCATATTAAGAACCGAGGTACTCGAAATGCCAAATCGGTTAAGATGGTGTCAGCAGACCACAGGTTAATTCTATCAGGAACGCCCATTGAAAACTCTTTGGAAGAGCTTTGGAGTTTATTTGATTTCTTGATGCCTGGGTTTTTGGGAACCTATGACAGATTTGTAGAAAAGTACATTCGTGTTTCAGGCAAAGAGCAAACCAAGAATTTAGAGTATCTACGCAAGAAAGTAGCGCCTTTTATTCTAAGAAGGATGAAATGCGATGTGCTAGATGATCTACCACCTGTCTCAGAGATTATTTACCACTGCCAACTCTCAGAGTTGCAACAGCAGCTCTATCGGTCTTATGCACAATCTGCTCGTGATGAATTAGTGAAGTTAGTAGAAAGAGATGGCTTTGATCGAGTACAAATCCATGTTCTTGCAACCCTTACTAGATTAAAGCAGATCTGTTGTCACCCTGCGATTTTTGCAAAAGAAAAAGCAGAACCGGGTGATTCTGCTAAATATGACATGCTACTTGACCTTTTACAAACATTGATAGAAGGTAAACACAAAACCGTAATCTTTTCTCAGTACACACGTATGTTACAAATTATGAGAGAGGATTTTGAAGCAAAGGGGATTCGTTTTGTGTATTTGGATGGATCTAGTAAAAATCGCCTAGAGGTTGTTAAGAAGTTTAATGAAGATCTTTCTATTTCTGTATTTTTAGTCTCTTTAAAAGCAGGTGGAACAGGTCTAAATCTCGTAGGTGCTGATACTGTCATTCATTACGATATGTGGTGGAACCCAGCTTTGGAGAATCAAGCAACAGATAGAGTACATAGAATGGGACAAAAGCAATCAGTTTCAGCCTATAAGCTCATTGCGCTTGATACCATTGAAGAAAAAATTGCAGAAATGCAGAGAAGAAAAAAAGGATTGGTCAAGAAAGTGGTAAGTTGCGATGATGAGGTGATAGCAAAGCTCACCTGGGAAGATGTATTAGAGCTTTTAAAGACATAAAAAAAACAAAGATATGGCAAATTCTGGTTCGTTTAAAACGATTTTCAAAAAAGCTTCTGGTAGATTTATTAATAGATTTACCAATGGCTCTGGTCTTTTTTCTAGTGGTATTGGAATTGATTTAGGAACAGCAAATACCCTTGTATATGTACGTGGAAAAGGGATTGTGTTAGCTGTACCCTCTGTTGTAGCTGTTGATTCTACAAATAATGAAGTGTTAGCTGTTGGGCATGAAGCTAAAGCTATGTTAGGAAAAACACCGCGTAGAATACATGCAGTACGTCCCATGAAAGATGGCGTTATTGCTGATTTTGAAATCGCAGAAGGAATGTTAAAAGCTTTAATCAAGCAAGTAACCCCTGCACGGAGTTTTTTTCGTCCTAAAATTTTGATTGCTGTTCCTTCTGGCATTACAGGGGTAGAAAAACGCGCTGTTGAAGATTCAGCCCTGCGTGCTGGAGCTCAAGAAGTCATTTTAATTGAAGAGCCGATGGCAGCTGCTATTGGTGTAGATCTTCCTGTTCATGAGCCGGTTGCAAATATGATTATTGATATAGGTGGAGGAACAACCGAAATTGCTATTCTGTCTCTTGGAGGAATTGTCGAATCTCGCTCTCTAAGAATTGCAGGAGATGAATTTGATGAATGCATCGTCAATTATATGCGTCGTACTTACAATTTAATGATTGGTCCTAGAACAGCTGAGGAGATTAAAGTCACAATCGGCTCTGCTTATCCTTTAGGAGAGCATGAGCTTGAAATGGAAGTACGTGGCCGAGATCAAGTAGCAGGCCTTCCTGTTACAAAAAGAATTAATTCAGTAGAAATCCGAGAATGCTTAGCAGAACCTATTCAACAAATCGTTGAATGTGTAAAATTAACGCTTGAGCAATGCCCACCTGAATTATCGGCAGATTTAGTTGAGAGAGGTATGGTATTAGCAGGAGGAGGCGCTTTAATTAAAGGATTTGATAAATCCTTAATTAAAGAAACAGGCCTTCCCGTGATTGTAGCTCCTAATCCGCTTTTAGCTGTTTGTTTAGGAACAGGAAAAGCATTAGAATATTTAGATAAATTTAAAAAGCGTAGATCACTTACTTGAAGGAATTAAAACGGAATACAAGCTATGTCTAATTTTACACAAAATTGGACAGGCAATCAAAAACTGATTCATTGGGTTGAGGAGATTAAAGAGCTTTGCCAGCCAAAACAGATCTATATATGTGATGGTAGCTTAGAAGAATATCGCAATCTCTCTCAAATTCTTGCTGAAAAAAAACTATTTGTTCCATTAAATCCTGAAAAACGCCCCCATAGCTTTTGGTGTCATTCTTCTATTAGCGATGTTGCTCGTGTTGAAGAGTCTACTTTTATCTGTTCTCTACATGAAAAAGATGCGGGTCCAACTAATCATTGGAAAGATCCTGAGCAAATGAAGCTCCTATTAAAAGCTCGTTTTCGTGGTTCTATGCAAGGCAGAACCATGTATGTTATCCCTTTTAGCATGGGTCCAATAGACTCTGATTTTAGCCGAATGGGCATACAAATTACCGATTCAGAATATGTAGTATGTAATATGCATATCATGACAAGAGTAGGCAGGACGGTTCTTGATAAATTAGCTAGTGCAGAGTTTGTGCCTTGTTTACATTCGGTAGGCATGCCTCTTTTAGATAATGTACAAGATGTGCCATGGCCTTGTTCTAATGAGAAGTATATTGTACATTTTCCAGAAGAGCGCAGCATTTGGTCCTTTGGAAGCGGATATGGCGGTAATGCGCTTTTAGGTAAGAAAAGCTTTGCTTTGCGCATTGCATCTGTTATGGGCCGAGATGAAGGTTGGTTAGCAGAGCATATGTTAATCCTTGCCATTACTAATCCAGAGGGAGTAAAAAAGTACTTTGCAGCTGCATTTCCTAGCTCTTGTGGAAAAACTAATTTATCTATGCTATTACCCAGTCTCCCCAACTGGAAAATTGAATGTGTAGGAGATGATATTGCTTGGTTACACATAAGAGATCAAAAGCTCTATGCGATTAATCCAGAAGCGGGTTTTTTTGGAGTTGCTCCTGGAACTTCTTTGACCTCTAATCCCAATGCAATGAATACCCTTACACATGATACCATTTTCACAAATGTTGCATTGACAGAAGACAAAGATGTATGGTGGGAGGGAATGACGGAACAACCTCCTTCTCAATTAACAGATTGGCAAGGGAATCCCTGGACTCCTAATTCTAAGCATCTCGCGGCTCATCCCAATGCGCGTTTTACTGTTGCTGCTAAGCAATGTCCTGTGATTGATCCTAACTGGGAAAGTCCAGAAGGAGTTCCTATCTCTGCAATTATTTTTGGTGGTAGGCGCTCAAATACCGTGCCTTTGGTCTATGAAGCTTTTGATTGGACCCACGGGGTTTTTTTAGGAGCATGTATGTCTTCTGAAATGACAGCAGCAGCTAGCGGAGAGATAGGGAAGTTGCGCCATGACCCTTTTGCTATGCTTCCTTTTTGTGGTTATAACATGGCAGATTACTTCAAACATTGGCTAAGCATGGAAAAAAACAATGTAACTCTGCCTAAGATTTTTCATGTAAATTGGTTTCTAAAAGATGATAAAGGTAAATATATTTGGCCAGGATTTGGGGATAATATTCGTGTATTAAAATGGATTTTTGAAAGAGTAGATCAAAGCGATAATTTTCAAACTTCTGCTATTGGAAATCTTCCTAAGCAAGATTCTTTGGATGTCTCTGGATTATCTCTTACCTCTGAGCAACTAGAGCAACTCTTTGCTATTCATGTTACACAGTGGCGTCAAGAGATCAAAGAGATGCATCGCTATTTTACTTTATTTGGATCAGAGCTGCCTCCTCATATGCTACACCAATTACAAGCATTAGAAAAACGAATCCAATAATGCGTCTTGTGATTCAGCGTGTTTTACAAGCACAGGTTTTTGTGAATCTTAAGCAAGTGGGAGCAATTGGCCAAGGCGCTGTTGCCCTATTAGGTATTAGCAATCAAGATACACACAAGAAAATCCCATACCTTATTAAAAAACTCTCACAGCTTAGGATGTTTCCTAATGCTCAAGGTAAGATGGATCTTTCTCTAATTGATCTGAAACTAGAGTTGCTAATCATCTCACAATTTACTCTCTATGCAGATTGTACATCTGGTAGAAGGCCTAATTTTCTTCATGCAGCTTCTCCAGAAATTGCTAAAGCTCTATATGAAGAGTTTGTAGATCAGATGCAGCTCTTATTGCCTGTACAAACAGGAATATTTGGTGCAGATATGAAACTACATCTGATCAATGATGGACCTGTGACCTTTATATTAGATCATTGAACTATCTTTATTTTAGAGACTGTATTAACACTTGGACAATGAGTAGAAATAGCAAGATAGATATCTTTAACGTCTTGAAGAGCTATTTTGAATTGATTAGCATACGATCTTTGTATTTCTTCTAAGGAAACATCTGTTGTATCAAAAAGGTATGCTATATTATCTGCAAGATTTTTTTTTGTTATAGGCGAGAAGAGTAGTAACCTGTCTATAGAGGAATCCTTTAACTCTAAATCAAGAGGCTTTAATTTATGAGGGGTTATTTCTATAGCTGAATCATAAGGAGAAACAAAAAAATAGATATTTTTAACCTCTTGAAGATCTACATTTAATTTATTAGCGTAGAATGTTTGTATTTTCTCTAAGTGTGATGCTTTTATTTTATCAAAGGTTTGATTTATAGCATTTACAAGATTTTCTTTGAATGTAGGATTCATTACTATTCTGTATTTTGCAGGTAAAGATGCTTTGGTAATTACAGAAGATTTATTAGTGGTTGGGCAATGATTAGAAATGGCTAAATAGATACTTTTAATTTCTTGAAGATCTACGTTTAATTGATTAGCATAAAATGCTTGTATTTTCTCTAAGTGCGATGCTTTTATTTTATCAAAGGCTTGATTTATAGCATTTACAAGATTTTTTTTGAATGTAGGGTCTACTATTCTGTATTTTGCGGGCAAAGATGCTTTGACGTTTATTACAGAGGATTCGTTGGCGGTTGGGCAATGAGTAGAAACGGCTAAATAGATGTTTTTAATTTCTTGAAGATCTACATTTAGTCGATTAGCATAGTGTAGTTGTATTTTCTCGAAGGATAATGCGATTGCTTTCTTATGAATTTGATTTATTGTATTTACAAGCTTTTCTTTGGATGTAGGATCCATTACTACTCTATATTTTGCAGGTAAAGATGTTCTAATAGCTACAGAGGACTCATTGGCGGTTGGGCAATGAATAGAAACGGCTAAATAGATGCTTTTAATTTCTTGAAGATCTACGTTTAATTGATTAGCATAAAATGCTTGTATTTTCTCTAATGAGTATGCATTCACTTTTTCATAAATTTTATTTATAGTATTTATAAGTTTACTAGGAAGCATTGTTACACTGTTTTTTGGAAAAGATAAACTTGGGTTTAATACAAGAGCTTTTTTAGCTACAGGCTGATTAAAATAGTTTATAATTTTCCTTTTTTTGCCTTTAGGAGGTGTTTCTTGACTTTTTCGTGGTTCTGTTGTGTTTGGGGTCGAATTAGATGAGAGTTCATTAAATATAGGATCATTAAAGTCGGTTAGTACGTAATTAATAAGCTTGTCAAAAGATGATGAAGAATTGTTTATAATAGTTGCCATAAGATCCTCTCTAATAGGGTGTTATTATTTTAAAAGTTATTCTGCGTAAAAGTATTCTATTTATAATTTTTTTTAATGTAAAAACATTTTCTGTGCTTAAAGGCCCTAATCAATATTTATAAGTACGCTCAGTTGGTGGTTTGTGAACAGTCCAATTTGAAAATCTAAGAGCTTTTTATAAACGAATAAGAATTTCTCTAAAAAACATATATTTACTATTTAAAATATTTACTTTTTTTTCTACAGTTTAAAATGAGAACGATATAGGAGTAATTATGCGAATTATTGGTTTCCTTTTTATGTTATTTGCTTGGATAAACCCTCTAATGAGTGGAGTGGATGTAAATGTAGGTCCACCACCACCAGATGGTGGGTATTATTACTACGATGATGATGAGGGGTATTATTGGAATGGTCCCGGTTATTATAATGGAATATGGTTTGATAATGAGGATAACTGGCATAATCATCATGGACATGGAGGCGGCCATTACCACGGAGGTGGTCACGGAGGTGGTCACCATCATTAATTAAGATTTAAGGGTTTTTTTAAGGAAAACCCTTTTATATATTTATTAATGGATGAAAATTGCTTGTGGTTGAAAGAAGAAAGAGATCTCTGTTTTTGCATTTTCTGAAGTATCAGAGCCGTGAATGGCATTGCGTTCTATAGAAGCACCAAAATCTCTTCGAATGGTTCCAAGAGCAGCTTCTTTAGGATTTGTGGCTCCCATGAGCTCGCGTGTACGGTTAATGGCATTTTCACCTTCTAGTACAAATGCTACGATAGGGCCTTCTGTCATAAACTGAATTAATTCCTGGAAAAAGGGTCGATGAGCATGGACGGCATAAAAAGCTTTTGCTTGTTCTGCAGTAAGACGTTGCATTTTAATCCCTACAATTTCTAATCCAGCTTTTTCAAAACAGGAAAAAATCTCACCAATTTTATTATCCGCAACGGCGTCTGGCTTAATAATTGAAAGTGTTTGTTCATGCGACATATATAATCTCCTAGAATCTATTTAAGAATACGTTAAAATCAGCTAATTATAGAAAATCCACAAATTAATCTCATTAATAAAATATTAATTATACAAAAAAAGTAGACTACTATAGCTTAAAATGTTCTCCAAAATAGTTTGTTCGTGCTTCCTTGTTTTTTAATAAATCATCAACTGTCCCTGATAACAATACTCTGCCTTCTTGGATAAGGTAGCTACGATTTACAATGGAAAAAATTTCCCGGGCATTATGATCTGTAATCAATATACTAATTCCTTTATTTTGAAGGTGTCGAATCATTAATTTTACATCATGTACTGCAATGGGATCGATATTAGCAAAAGGTTCGTCTAATAATAAGAAACAGGGCTGAGTAATGAGTGCTCTAGTAATTTCCAGGCGTCTTCTTTCTCCGCCAGAAAGGGTCAAAGCTTTCTTTTTAGCTAAAGGAGTTAGATGAAGTTCTTCTAATAAATTTTTTAAACGATTTGTTCTCTCTTGGGCTTTTATAGGTAATGTTTCTAAAATACAGAGCAAGTTTTCTTCGACTGTGAGTTGGCGGAATACAGAGGGTTCCTGAGAAAGATATCCCATGCCCATCTTAGCGCGCTGATGAATAAGAAGATGGCTGATTTCTTGTCCTTTAAAAAAAAATTGACCTCTATCGGGATTGATAAGCCCCGTAATTAAATAAAAAGCTGTAGTTTTACCAGCCCCATTAGGTCCTAATAACCCAACTACTTCACCTACACCCACTTGTAAACTAATGTCATGAACAACAATTTTGTTTCTATAGCTTTTCTTCAAGTTTTTTGCTTCAAATAGGATAGGTGTCTTTATGGGAGCAGCCGGTTTTTTAAAGGAAATATCGGCAATGTTTATTTGTAGAGAAGAGGTTGATTTAGTCATGAGCTACAAGTTGTGGAAAGTATTGATTGAATTGGGTTTGTTCTTCTTTGCTAAAGGCAAATTGTACTTTGCCAATTCCTTTAATGACTTTTTCTTGCGTCAAGCAATCTGTGGTTATGTGCACCTCAGGTGCGCTAATCTTCAATTCTTGTAAAGCATCCCAAAAAAGTACCTTTTTGCCAGGGTGAGCAGATAAGATAATGGAACGGGTATCTAAAGAATAACTCATTTTATCAGCAATTGCTAGTTGGACCGGTTTATGAGGACCCTTAGAAAGTAGACGAACGTGTTCTTTTAGAACTATCGATGTGGGTTTTAGATGTTGGTTTATATTGATATAATCTAATTGAGCGCTATCAGAAAACACATTAAGATCTTCTGTTTCATATTGTAATTGATTTTGTATATTGCCATCTTGATCTTGAGGGCTTTCAACCCATGCTTGTAATTTATTTTGATCTATATAAAGTCTTCCGTGCGATTCTATACGGTGATTGTGCCCTTGTAGATCTTTATAAGTCATAATTGTATGACCTTTTGCATCCAAGGTTTGAAAAACCATCTTATTATTAATCATGCAATTTTTGATGGTTAATTCATCTTGCGTATGTATTATGCCAAGATCTTGTTCTTCAATCTGAGTAGGACCTTTAAATAGTAGTTTTTTCTCTAGATCATTCCAGTTAAGAGAGTCTGTAGAAAAATAAAGGGAACTTTTTTCCGATTTGGGCAACAAAAAGCTTTGCAATATCCCTTTAGCATAAAATAATTGCAGGCAAGAATCGATAAGATTTATATCAATTTGTCTTGCATGTACTACATCTTGTTCATGAGTCAGACAGCAGTTATTATTTGCATCTTGCCCATATGCTGAGATACATCCTTTCCATTGATTGATTAGATCCAATTGGTTATAGATAGCTTTTGCAGCTGTTAGAAAAAAAGCGTTTGCGTAAGAAATAGCTACATTTTGTTCTGCACAAATTGAATCGATTAGATATTCTTTATTCTTTTCTTCTTTTGATAATAACTTAAGTTCTAAACTACGTCCTTCTATGGTAAAAGGGATCAGTTTCTCTCTTTTATCATAGATCATATCTTGGTATGTAACATTTTTTTCTTGGTTAGAGCTTAAAATGCCTTGGTTTTTTTGTAGGTCAAAATCAGCTCGATCAGCTGTTATTCGTCCATGCTCTTTTAGAAGAATTAAAACCTCTTGATTAAGTTCAATCTGGTTAAATGGGAAATTGGTTTTTTCCTGTCTTTTTAGAAGAGCTTTTCTGGCTTGCATTTTTCCTAAAATGTGATCAATAACAACATGTCCTGAGAGAATAAGATCTTGTCCATCATAAGAAGCATTTTCAGAAGAAACCAGGCCACAATCTTGGACATTAAGAGGAGCTGTAAGAAGGAATAGAGCGGTTAAATAAAGCATCTATTAATCCTTAGGATACATGTGTGCTATAAATCCTTTTGCCTGAAACACAGGAGTTTTACCTGATGTAGTAAAGGATATATTCTCAGCATTTCCTGAAAAAATGGGCGAAGTTAAGAGTATTTCTTGAGGAAGGGTGTGTGTATTTAATTTATACACCGAGATGCTAACCCCTTGAGATAGGAGTTGTTTTTCTGAAAAGTGATATTCGCCAGAGTTAGCTTCTAATAAACGCACTTGTTGCATAGGAAGCTCATTATTATAATAAACGCGCTCTTGCATCAAACAATGAATCTGATCTAATTCTTCAATGAGTTTTAATTTTCCCCCATGGGGCTTTAATACAAGTAAAGACGATTTGCTTTTGATTCTATGGTGTAATCTACTATTGTCGTCTTGGGCTAGCCAAAGATCTTTTGTAACTTTTAGTCGCTTTTGATTGGCAGATAAAAAACTCGTCTTAGATTGTACTTGTCTTTCTAAAAGGTTAAGAACCTTAGATTTATCTATAGGACGTACTCTTAGGAAAAAAGAGCCCCACACAAATGTTACGACTGCAATTAGCACATATCCAGTAGATGTTGCTTGCTTTAACATTGTTCACACCTTTGAACAACTTCATAAATTTGGGAAACCGTGCTAAGAAGTTTGGGCAGCATATCAAAAGCCAATACGGATTCTTTATCGCTTTTAGCTTCTATAGGATTAGGGTGTGCTTCAATAAATAAGCAATTAGCACCTGCGGCAATAGCAGCTTGCGCAAGAGGAGGGATAAACTGACGTTGTCCTCCAGAAGCATTTCCTAGTCCTCCTGGAAGTTGTACAGAGTGGGAAGCATCGTAACAGGTAGGATAACCCATCTCTTGCATAATAGGAATAGCTCGCATATCGCTCACAAGATTATTATATCCAAAGCTTGTTCCTCGATCAGTTAGAATAATCCGATCATTTCCAGAAATGAGAATTTTATTTATTACATTTTGCATATCCCAAGGCGACATAAACTGTCCCTTTTTAATATTCAAAATAGCTCCTGTTTGAGCAGCGGCTACAATCAAATCGGTTTGACGGCAAAGAAAAGCGGGGATTTGAATAATCTCAACAACCTTAGCAGCCTCAATGGCTTCTTCAGAAGAGTGAATATCTGTTAAAACGGGTAAATCGAATATTTGTTGGATTTTTGCTAAAATTTCTAAACCTTTTTGTATTCCAGGTCCTCGAAAAGAACTATGAGCAGAGCGATTTGCTTTGTCATAGCTTGATTTAAAAATAAAATTAAGCTCTGGAAAACCTTTAAATATATTTACCAATTGTTCAGCACAAAAGAGAGCATGATCTTCAGATTCAATTACGCAAGGTCCACAAATGATTGTTAAGGGTTGATTTTTACCAATGCAAAAGTTCTTTATTTTAATTGTTTTCATAATGGACAAGTATGCGGTTATTAGGAGTTTTGTTCAACTTGGAAGCTAATCAATTACATGAAATATTTTTTTGCGTTAGATGATTTAGAGTGGTAGACCAAAAATCACCTTCAGCATAAATCTCAATAAGTCGCTTGAAGGTCTTTTTATATTTTTTTGCAAGTAACTTTGTTTCTGTATCATTGTCTTTCATGATCATAAAACAAGGAGGATTAAGGGGAGAAAGAGGGCTGGTTTGTATATCAAAAAAACTGTGTTGATCTTCAAAATAGCGATATTCTGCTTCTGATGAGGAAAATCCTTTTGAAGGTCTTGGACAGAAAGGAGGGGTATTTTGTGAGTTTTGGATGGCATAGCTGAATACATGTCCCAATTCCCATCTTCTTTTAAAAGCTAAAGAGTTTCTTTTCCCATATCCTAAAATAATTCCGTAAAGAGCTTGGTTGCCTTTAAGGATATCCCATAAACTTTTTTGGTTGAGAATCACTTCATCTAATAATTCTTTTGGATCTATCTTTTCCCTAAGCAACTCGCAGAATAGATCCAGATGCTCCGTAACTGTTTGTAAGAAACTGGATTTATTTATGATAATTACCTGAAAAGTGTGGAGATTTTTTGTAAGATTTACTTGTTTAAGCAATAGATAGTTTCCTTGCAAGTGACAAAGAACGTTTTTTTCTAATATAGACCAAGCCTCAACAATGGGAAAGAAGGAATCTCTTTTGCTAAAAAAAATAGTGTCAAACGAAGGATTAAGAAAATATCCTGCTAAAGATACAGGTTTATCTCCAAATAAAGTATAGCCAAAATCCTGTTCAAAGATCATATTTTGCAACAGGGCCTCCATTAAGAGGCTTTCTTTTTCAGCAACAGGGGATTTTTTTGGAAAAAAACAAAAAGCTAACCCAGCTAGAAAAAACCAAAGAAACAGGGCTTTTATTTGTAACTGATAAAAAGGTCTCTTCATAAGATTTTTTTATTACCCCAGCATTTAATTGTTAAAGCTGGGGTTTTTGAGTTTTAGTGAATCATAATTGCGTTACAGTCTTTGCAAGTTTTTCTGTAACGTGGATTAATGCGACCACAGTTAGGACACTCATAGCCAGCCACGAGCTCTCGATATGCATTTTGTGCGCATAACGTTTCTTCTTTGCTAGTTTGATCTAATGCATCTTGATTATCTTGTGTATAGAAAATTTCTTGTTCCGTAGGTTGGTTTAACTGATTATCTTGTGTACACACAGCTTCTTGTTCTGTGCTTTGATTTAATGCTTCTTGAGCATCTTGTGTATAGAGAATCGCTTGTTCTGTAGGTTGGTCTAACTCATCTTGATTATCTTGTACGCTTAAAACATCTGGTTCTGCATTTTGATCTGAATCATCATCTTGATCCAAAACATAGACACCTTTTTCATCTGAATAGACAGCTGCTACCGGCTTTAAATCACCATTTTTTAAGTGTAAATAGATATTTCCTTCTTCAAAAGTAATGTCTTCTGCATCCACATAATTTTTTTCAGAGGGGTTTTCAAAAGCGTTTAAGCCAGCAATAGATAAAACAATACTTAAACCAAATAATTTTAACAAATTTTTCATGCCATTTTTCTCCTAATATAAAAGATAGATCAAAAAATCTTTAGATCTTACCAAAAATAATCACAAGGAATCTCTTGTAGCTTTTTGGTTGCTCTGACAATTATTAGTTTTAAAATATTTTATAAGCAAACTAAATCTAAAAATACTGCTTTTTTTAGTGAGATTTAAAGCGCTTTCCAAGAAAGAGCTAGTGTTTTTTGATCTATTAGATATGTTTCATGCCCTGCATGAATGATAAGTCTGGCAGAATTTGCGTATGGACGAGGCGTCTGCTTTATTAGGTTTAGATTTGCATTTAATTTCAATGGGAAAAAGAGCTCCATCTCTTTCTAAAATCAAATCTACTTCAGCACCTGAATGAGATCGCCAATGATAGCAATTAGTTGCTGATGTAGAGGCAAATTGAGCCATTTGCGGGCTTGTTTGTGAGGAAAGTGCAAGTTCTCTTCCTAAAATGAGACGCATTGATTTCCTGTGCTGTTAAAACAGCCGAGAGCCTAAAAAAATCACCAAATAAGGTTAAGTTTTCAATATTCTCAATTAGGAGTACATCACGCTCAACGTAGGTTTGGATATAAGAAAGGAAAAAAGATTCTAATTCCGATATAGGTAACATTGTTGCTCTTGGATAGGTTCCTCTAAAAAGAAATTCATTTAAGGAAGGAAGATTAGGAATTAGTTCATGAGGAGCATGCATAAAGGATTCAGGATTTAACAAGTAATCATTTAACCATCCTTGATCACCCATTCCTGCTATTTCTAAAGGAGTAAAGGGGTTTAGGTGAAAAATAGCCACTCTTCCTGCCATGCTTTCAGATGCTGATTTGAGAACACTAAAATTTTGAGACCCTATTAAATAATACTGGCCCATTTCTTCGCTTTAAAGCGGCAAGCAATTCAGGCGCAAATTGAACTTCATCTAGAACTAAGGGTGGTGGGAACAAATCTAAAAAACGATCAGGATCTGTTCGAGCCTCATATAAATCTTGGATAGGGTCAAAAACAATAATTTTTGATTGGGGTAGAAGATGGTGTAAGAGAGTTCTTTTCCCCGTTTGACGTGCGCCTAAAAGAAGAATAACTTTAAAGTGCTTTGCAGCAGATTGAATCCGAGCTGTTAAGTGTCTGGGTAAAAAACGCATTTTTTCCTGGATTCTTTTAGTTTACATTTTAAGTTTTCAAGGAAAAACTATCAAAATCTTAAATTAAACTATTATTTATATTAGAATAGAGTCCCGGTTTTTTATCGATTAGAAATGCAGCTGCCGCTAGAGCTCCTTGTGCAAATACATCGCGAGAGTGCGCTTGATGGGTTAACTTTATTTGTTCATTGCCATATTCGAAGATGACTTGGTGTTCTCCTATCACTTCACCACTGCGTATAGCATGAATACGAACTTGGGAGGATTTGTTTTTTGTTGTCGCATCTTCTGCAATCTCTTTGTCTGTAGCCTTAGCAAGGGCAATTGCTGTGCCGCTAGGCAAATCTTTTTTATGTATATGATGGGTTTCAATAATATCAACACAACAATTTTCACAAAAACCAGACGTTTTTATAAATTCAACTAGCTGTAATAAAAGAGCAATGCCTGGGCTGAAATTAGGAGTATAGAATATAGGAATATACTGGGCGGTGTCTTCGATTTTTTTTTGTATTTCTATGCTATGTCCGGTTGTCCCTATGACAATAGGCTTAAGAGATTGCTTTGCATACTCTAAGTGATAAAGAATAGTATCTTTGGAAGAGACATCAATGGTAATGTCTGAAGCGTGAATGGCTAGTTTAGCAGAACTTGTCATGTTAATATCCATATTCGCTATTTTTTGTAGTGTAGGTCTTTCTGAACACTTTCTTGATGTCCCCATAACTACTTTATAGTTAGATTGATTTGCTGCTAAAGCAAGAATGTTTTTCCCCATTTTTCCCATTGCACCAAGTACTGATAAACCAATAAGCATAATGTTCCTTTTTTTCACGGAGATTTTTTTTCACGGAAAGTGTAGTTCTTTTACTATTTTTTGGATCTAATTAATTTATTCTGAAAAGAAGAAATCAAAATTCTTTTGATTTCTTTGAAATTCTCTGTTCTAAAAACATCTCTATTCATATACTACTTAAGTTTAAAACCGTGCTTTATGACAAAAAAGATCAAACAACTATTATATTTTCTGTGTTGCAGTGGCCTAATAGGGTGTTCATTGGGTAATTCTTCTTTATTTTCTGAGGAAAAGAAGGAAGAAACATTTTTGAAAACCGAAGGTCAGCACTCTATCAATTTCAATGACATTCCCATTATTGAATTTATTCGTTTTGTTAGTAAAATCTCGGAAGAGAATTTTATTTTTAGTAATAATGATTTAGGATTCGCGATTTCTCTTTGTATGGGAAAAACAATGTCTTCCACGCAAGTATTACAAGCATTGCTCGAATTGTTGCATTTTCATGGCTTCTTTGTAAAAAAAGAGTCTGATTATCATGTAATTAAACGATATGATAAGCAAAAAGACGGTGATCATAAAGTTTCTTTTGATGCTTCAGACTTAACGGCCTTTAACTCTATTTCTCAGATACCTAGTTTAAAAGAAGGGTATGATTTTTTTGTATATAAAGTGCAATACCACTCGGGAATGGAGCTAGAGCAATCGTTAAAGAAGATTGCTGTAGATATGCGCAATCAATCAAATGCTCCACTTAAATTAGTTAATGCCATTCAATCTCTGCAATGGGTCAAAGCGACAAATTCTCTACTCTGTTCTGGTGATCCTGAAACCCTTTATAGTTTGCGTAAATTAATCGATAGTTTAGATACACCTCTACGTCAAGTGTTTATTGAAGTATTGGTTATTGAAACAGATGCAAAAAAAGGTATGGATTTTGGTCTACAATGGTCAACAGGAGTTCAACACCAAAATAGATTGGGATTAGGAGTGAGCAATTTTTCTCCTGCACATTCAACAGGATCTTTTGCTAATACTATGCAAAGCATTAGTCCTACTAATCCTCCAAGTAGTCTATCGCAACTTGCTCTAGCTCCTGGATTTAATCTAGGCGTTATTGGCGATATCATCATGCATAAAGGTAAATCCTTTCTTTCTTTAGGTACTTTAGTGTCTGCTTTGCAAACGGATGGCAATAGTACAATTGTGCTTAATCAGAAAATTATTACTCAAGATAACAAAAACTCTACTATTTTTGTAGGGGACAACATTCCCTTTACGGGCTCTGTTGTGCAGACAGTTGGTCAAAGCCAGCAACTAACAGCAAATGTGGAGTATCGAGATATAGGAGTGAGTTTAAGTATTACACCTCGTTTAGGTGAGGATGAAGTTATTTCATTAGAAATTCATCAGGAAATTACAGAAAGTTTAGATCAGAACGTTATGCATACACAAAATACTGCAAATGGAATTAGAACGACAAAAACGAATATGTCAACGCATGCTCATGTGCCCGATCAACATTTTTTAATAGTTAGCGGAATGATTCGCAATGCAAAATCACAACATAAAACGGGGGTGCCTTGCTTAGGTGGGCTTCCTGTAGTTGGAGCCATGTTTAGCAGAACGCTTAAATCGGATGAAAAACGCAATATTGTCATTTTTGTACGTCCTTATATCATTCGTTCTTTTGAAGAATATCGCAAATTGACTGAAAAACAGGAAAAAATTTTTGAGAGCCAGACAATAAGCCAGGATTTTATAGAAGCAATTGAGTTAGTTAACCCTACTGAATGTGAGTAAACCTTAAAACTCTTGTAATTTAAACATAAGCCTGGTAGCTTGAGTCTCGCCTTTTGGAAATCATTCTTTCTATAGAAAAACTTAAGGTTTTAATATTGCATCTTGTCAAATCTTTTAAAATCAACTAAGATAGAGATCTTTACAAGAAACTTTGGGTTGATAGCTCAGCGGATAGAGCACCCGCCTTCTAAGCGGGTGGTCGCAGGTTCGAATCCTGCTCAGCCCATTTGATTTTTAATGGTTAATATCGATATGAAAAAAAAATCCGACTCCAAAAGTCTGATTCGATCCAAGTCTAAAAAATCAGAACAGCAATACCTGGGAGATTTTGTAAATTCTCCTAGAAAGTTCGATCAATTAGCCACTATTTTAAGAAAATTTCGTTCGGTGGAATTTAAAAAACTCAATGATCGCAAAAAAAGTGAACAGATCAATTTAACTCTTTACGAGCTTATCTATAAAGAAAAAGCCCCCTGTTTTTTGTTGCCTGCTGTGTTGGATTATATTGAAGCAATTAATGCTTTGACCCTATTAGATAACTATGCCTTTTTTCATTTTGAATTATGGTTAAACCAATTTTCTGGTATTAGCAACCATGAAAATTATGTAATGCGTGCAAAAATTGCAGGTAAATGGATCCCACGAGAGGAATACCAATCTTTTTTTCCTATTGGTATGGATAGGGTATATGAAGGCTCACACTTTGTAACAGCGCATGGCTCGCCTGATCTAGATACAGCAATTGCTTCTTTCTGGGGGTGGGTAGACGCATTTGCAGCAAGGGTAGGAAATGGATTACATATATGGAATGTTCCAGGAGGGCCACCTAGCTTTCAAGTGGAGATTGATGTCTTATTTGATCAAATGCTTGGTAAAAAAGTTTTTGTTCATTTAGCTAAGCATCGAACCACTCTGGCATTATCGGGAATTGATTTAGTCACTCAAAATTCTTTAACAAGACAATTAACAACAGAATCTATTTCTCTATTTGATCATGAACATCGCCCTCATGCAATTGTGCTTGTCGATGAGCAAGGATATTATCTAGGAGATTGGCGTCATTATGATGTAGAAGGGGTAAGACAGGTCATTATTCTATTAAATAATTGCCTGCGTTGGTTTGAAAATGATCTGCATGTGAAATTGGTTTCTCTTTTTGCTAAAAAAGATCTTTCTTTAAAAGACTTACCAGCATTCATTAATGCTGTGTTGATGACAAAAATAGAAGATTGTCAACCTGCTCGAGAATTTACAGAAGGGCAGAAGAAACATGCACGTGCTTATCTTCATAAAGTGCTTGGTGTAAAAAAAGGCTTAAGCTGTACTTTTCAAGAGTTTGCAGAGGCTATGAAGACTCATGGTTTATTGGAGTTTGCTCAATTCTTAGAATTAATTGCTTCCTTAAACAAATCCTCTCTTTTTGATGCTTCTGGGTTTTTAATCGAAAATCGTCCTAGAATTTTTCTAGCTTTGGAAAAGATGATTAAGAGTCTAGATCGCTCTATTCAAAGTATTCGTGCTTTTGTAGAAAGACTAGATGTTGCTCTAGATATTAAAACCCATGTATTTGGGTATGTTCCTCAACATGTGAATTATCGAGCAGAAGTAGAAGAGATTCGTAGTAAAATGAATAATTATCCCTATTTGACAGTAACAATGGCTGATTCGAATGGGAAGGTAATTCCTTTAGGAGTGATTTATGCCAGTGATTTACATAAGAATATTCTTGGTACGGTTTCTCTAAGGGACTTTTGTAATCGAGAAGAAACAAAGATTCCAGCTTACTTTGAAGTGATTAGTGTGATAGATCATCATAAGAGCAACCTACAAACCCTATCTGCGCCTTTAGCGGTCATTGCAGATGCACAATCTTGCAATGTGTTATGTGCAGAGTTAAGCTTTGCCATCAATGACAAATACGGTACTGGGGGTATGAATCTACAACAAATCAAGAGCCAAATAAAAGAAAAACTTTCCTCTTTGCATTCTGCTAGCGATCGAAGGATTTTGCAACGATTATTGCAAAAGGAAAACGCTTGCCAGCAAAAAAATAAATACTTTATTGATTCTACGCGAGAAATCATAGAATACTTTCATTTTTTATATGCTATTTTTGAAGATACTGATTTACTAACTAAAGTTTCTCGAAGAGATATTGAGTGCGTGGCATCTCTCATTAATCGCCTAAAGTCGCTTATCTTAAAAGAAGAGGTAGAAGTCATTATCTTTGATGATATTTATACAGAGGAGAACTTTGTTTCTTTAGCAACAAAGAGGATTTTACAGAACCGTGATGTCTATTCCATCTATTGTAAAATCTATAAAGCTAAAGAAGAAAATGTGGAAAAAAACGTCAGACTTTGTATTAAAGGCAAACCGTCTTCTATATTTGTCGATACGAAAGAACAAAATGGCTGTGCCCGAGTAGGGCAGACAAAAATATTTTCTCGTAATTATCCTTCTTTTTCTAAGCATGTTGCTACCTTGCAAGAGCAGTGGTATAAAATGTTGTTTGATTATTGGTCTGATCATCCAGAAGTAGATTTACATTTGCAAATGATTAGTACAATCGCAGGAGCAGATAATCTATTTTTAGGAAATGAAATTAAGGATAGTCATTTAGATGAATTATGGGTTTGGATTCCTTTTACCGAGCAATCGATCGAACATTTAAAAAGCTTTTTAAATGCTTTTCGCTCTTGCCCAGCTCTTGTAAGAGGGGATTTGGCTGTTTGCTTTTATGGAGATACAGCGAAAGCATATGAGCAAATTTTTGCTGAAAGCTTCTTTTCTATTACTAAAAAAGAGATAAACAGTAAAAGCACTTTACCCATTGCAGTTCTGAAATTTCCTGCAGGTGCAATCAATTCTAGAAAGGCTATGGTTTCCCCTTGCCTTCCCAGACTGATTGAATGATCTAGCCCAAGCTAGCTTTATTTATCTTCTTCAATGATTTCAAGGGTAATACGGATTTGATTGCGACTTGCTACAGATTTGAGTAAATCTCGAATCGCATTAATCGTTTTACCTTTTTTACCAATAATTTTTCCGATATCTGATTTTGCTACAGCTATCTCGATAATCAAGGAGCTTTGGCCCATAATTTCAGTAATTTGAACTTCTTGGGGGAGATCAACAAGGTTCTTCACGATGTATTCAACAAACTCTTTCATAGTTCGATCCTCATATGAAACGCAGAAAATAAGTAAGAGAAGAAAAAAGGAAACTTACTTTACACTTTATGATAACGAAAAGAGAGAATTCTAAGCTAGATAGATTTTTTTTCTCTTTGAGAATCAACTAGTTCAATAGCTTCTCTTAAGTCTTCTGGAATAGGAGCTGTTAGCGAGAGAATTTGCTGAGTAATAGGGTGAAAAAATTTTATAAAATAGGCATGTAAAAGTTGTCTTTTTGTAGAAAATTTTTTATTAATAGTAGAATTTCCATAAGTTTCATCGCCTAAAATAGGGGTCCCTATATGTTTTAAATGTACTCTTAATTGGTGTGTGCGACCGGTTAGAAGCTCTAGTTTAACAAAAGAAAGAGAACTATTTTGAGCTAAAACTTGGCAGATGGTTTTAGACGCTCTTCCTTGCATACATATAGTCATTTCTTTACGACGAGAAAGGTGGCGGGCAATCGGCGCATCGATGAGACCCTCTCTTGGTGTACCTATACAAATGGCTAAATAGGTCTTTTCTATTTTTCGTTTTGCAAATAAATCTATTAAACCCGTATGTGCTGCTCGTGTTTTTGCAGCAATCAAGATCCCAGAAGTATCTTTATCCAATCGATGCACAATACCAGGTCTTAAGGGATCATCAGAGTCTATCTGCTTGCAATGAAACAAAAGAGCATTGACAAAGGTCCCTCTGTAATGGCCAGGAGCTGGATGAACAACCATTCCAGCGGGTTTATTGATGACAATCAGATGTTCATCTTCATACAGGATCTCTAAATCGATGGATTCAGGGGTTAAATCGATTTCAGGAGTGATTTGAAAATAGATCTCAATTTCATCCCCAGGTTTTGCCCTTTCTCTTTTTTTAACCGCCTTACCATTGACAAGGACATAGCCTTGCTTGATTAAAAATTGGAAATAACTACGCGATTTATCCGGAAATCTTAGAGATAACAGAGCATCAAGCCGCAGATGGGACTCTTCTAAAGAGGATGTAAAACAATTTTTATGAGTAAACATGCCCTGCAGTATAGCAAAAAAGAGACTTTTATTCCTTTCCTTCTATAACATCTCTTAAGTGTTTGTTTGCTTTAGACAGTCTGGCTCTTTCTTGGGCAACCAAAGTATTAAAAAACTTTAAGAGACCATTCATAAATAGCTTGGCTTGTTCCTCGGTAGCAGGGGTTCCTCCTTTTGAAAGAAATGCTTGCCATACTCCTAAAGTTTCTTGCTCATTTTTAGAGGAAGGAGTGGGCTTTTGAGGTTGAATAGGTTGAGGGCCGGAAGGTGAGATAGGTTCTGCCATAAGTACTCGCTTTTTCTTTTAAAATAAGAAAAAGGAGATATTTATTCAAACTAAAATATTAATTATTAATATTAAGAAAAATTTTATTCGTGTTTTGATATTTAATTTCTTATCATTAATAGAATGGTGGTTCTTAATAAATCATTATCAATACTAATTTGCCTTAAATACTAGTAGAATTCAGATAGAAGTTACGCAGTTGAATAAATTCTAAAAAGACTTTAATCTACTTGGCATGAATCCACCTAAGTGCAAAGAAGAAGATTACATTGATTTTTTAATCGCGACACAAAAAGCCTATAGCTGTACAGAAGTAGCACGAGTGCAGCCTAATGAAAAGGTTTCACATGATGCTATTTTAAGAATGCTCCATAGAATAGAACCCACATCAGAATCTTTATGGCAAAAATCTTCTCAATTTGTTGATAAAAGTAAGGGATACTTGGTGATTGATGATTCGACCCTAGATAAACCTATGCCAAGTAAAATGGATTTAGTGTCTTATCAATGGTCCGGGAAGCACCATAGGGTAGTAGATCAACCTTCAAAGTCTTATTTGGACAGACGGAGACAGCCTTATACCGATTGATTATCGTGTTTATGATAAGGCAAAAACAGGTTTAACTAAGAATGATCATTTTCGAGAGATGATATTAAAGGCTAAAGAAAGAAGCTTTTCTCCTGAATATGTGTATTTGATTCCTGGTAAGCTAGTTTAGAGAATTTGAAACAGGTAAGAAATCTAGACTGGTTATGGATAACAAGATTAACCCCAACGCGTTTAGTAAATCCAGATAATCAAGGGAACAGGCCTATTAGTAAAGTTGAAATAAAAGAGAATGGATCTTTAGTACATTTAAAAGCTTATGGATGGGTTAAAGTATTCAAGATAGTTTCTAAAAAAGGAGACATTGAATACTGGGCAACAAATGACCTTAACATGAGCGAGTTACAGCGTTTAAGTTGTTCGGAAAAAGCTTGGAAAATTGAAGAATATCACAGAGGGATTAAACAATTTTGCGGTATTGAACGCTCTCAAGTTAGGACTGGAAAAGCTCAAAAAAATCACATTCTTTTTTCTTTAAGAGCTTTTTTAAGAATAGAAAGATTTTATTTTCGAGTAGGCATTACTTGGTTTGAAGCTAAATTAAGAATCGTTAGAGAAGCGGTTAGAGCCTATTTGAAACATCCTAAATACTTGCAACTGCGTAACTCCTAATTACAAAAGAAAACTACATGAACAAGCTTATTTTAACTCTTTTCCCTGCATTATTTTTTTTATCGGGATGTGCTATCTCTATGATTATGGTAAATACTTCAGGCCAAGCAACAGATGTATCTCCTAAATTTCCAGAATCAATCATTCCCTAAACTAAAAAAATCCTTTTCTATAACTAAAATATTTTATATGGTTTCTAACCAAAAAGGAGGATCCTTTATGTCTATTTTATCATCTATATCATCAATGACTTCATGCCTTCCAACAATTGCATCTCCTAGACAGATGTTGAGAAATGCTTCTGGACTAGCCATTACAGCGGTTGCCTTAAGCGCTCTCTCTAACTTATCTTTGGCTTCTGCTGGCCATTGTGAAGAAATTGAAGCGACGTGCGTAAAATTATGCATGGGGGGACAAAGTTTCGAAGTAGCAGCCTGTCTTTTAGGGTGTAGATTAGGATATTGGGCTTGCATAGCGGGTGGAGGATAAAAATAATAGTTCTGTATTTTTTTTTATTACTTTTGATGATACCTCTTTCCTTTGCTCTTAAAATCACTGAGATCGAAGGTCGCATTGTATGGCTATCCTGGATTATTCCATTAGTTCTGGCTACTATTGGAATTTGGAGATCTCGTGTTGAAAAGATAAAGATTTTCTTTTTCACAAAGATAGATCGTTATTTTGCATTAGCTTTGTTCGGAGGCGCAGTTGTTAGTGCTTTATTGTTTTTGACTCGCGTATGGTTTAAAAACATGGAAATAATGAGCTTTGTAGGAGCTAAAGATGCATTTTTGTATTTTTTTACCTACTACGTTTTATTTATTCCTCTAATTTTTATTTCGTTTTTAGGAGGAGAGATTTGTTGGAGGGGCTATCTTTGGCAAAAATGGAAAAACTATCCTCTTAAAGGAGGGATAATTATTTGGCTGCTTTGGTGTTTATCAAGCATTCCTCTAGTTACCAACATTCCTCAAGACATTCCTTATATGGCTTTCTATAACCTAATGTTAATGCCAATCCTTCATTTTTTTAGATACAAAAGCGGAGCGATTGGCCCAGGAACTCTTTTTTATGCATCATATTTTTCGGCGTTTATGTATTTGCGTATGATTTTTTCTGCTCCTGCTCCTTAAGATCTCTGGCTAGGTATATGTAGATTGCTTGCCTCGAAAGATGAAATGATTTCGCTATCGAGGCTTTGCTTTCACCTTGGGATGCGCGAGTTTTTATTTCTTCTATTTGAGATTTGTTCAAACACCTTATTCCTCCTCTATAAACTCCCCTCTTTTTTGCTAGCAACCTCAGTTTTGGGTTTTCTAGCTGGTAACTATCCCTAAACTTTCCTTATCAGACATCCTAATACAAGGCTTTTTAGGTTACCTCATATAAGTCGCAATTCCACAAAGAGTATTAACCAAAAAGTTACTCACTGATCTATGCCTTGTGTGCTCAATCTGAGATATATTTTTAAGTTGATCATTTACAGTTTCAATAATAACTCTTTTACGCAGTAGTGTTTTATCTCTGAGATTCATGAACTTATTTTTCATTTTAGACCGTAAATTTGTGAATAATTGTAAGCCTTTATCCATTAACTTTTTTCCTAATTTCTCTGAAATATACCCTTTATCTCCATAGAGGTTTCCGGTGATTCCCTGGGACAAAACCTCAGCTACAGAAACATCCGATGTATTTCCAGGAGTTAGTTGAAAAGCGAGGATTTCTCCTGCTTCATTAATGATTAAATGAAGTTTAATCCCAAAGAACCATCCCGCTCCTGTTTTCCCCATTTTTGCAAATTTTGCAAAAACTTTATTTCTTCTAATCCTTTTGTTATGGCAAACTTGTATCTTCGTTGAATCGATAAAACTAACTCCAGTAATTGTACCTTTATTATGTAAAAGATAAGCAAATAGGGGGATGAAAAGATTTTTTAGAAGGTAGACAAATCTGCTATAGCTAATAAGCGTAGGAAAATCCTTATAAAGATAAATCATAACGTGGCTGCAATAGAAGTGTTTGAAATTCCTGTAGTTTGATTGATGAAATAAAATAGATATTGTCATCATTTCAGGAATAGACATTTCTGCTTTAGGTCCTCTTAGAGATTTGCCTTTGGTAGTTAAATGTTGCTCCCATTGCTTGTTGAAAATCCTTCCAAAAATCATCCACAGAGCATTATAATTCAATAAGCGTTTCCATTTTTGACCTCTTTTGTTGTTGTTTTTTCTCAAACGAAACTTGTACAACATTAAGAGGTCTTTTTACACTGTTTTTTTGTCTTATCTTTCCTATTCTTAGTTAATTAAACTCAACATTGGGGTTAGACTGGTTATGGATAACAAGATTAACCCCAACGCGTTTAGTAAATCCAGTTAGTAAAGTTGAAATAAAAGAGAATGGATCTTTAGTACATTTAAAAGCTTATGGATGGGTTAAATAAAGTATTCAAGATAGTTTCTAAAAAAGAAGACATTGAATACTGGGCAACAAATGACCTTAACATGAGCGAGTTACAGCGTTTAAGTTGTTCGGAAAAAGCTTGGAAAATTGAAGAATATCACAGAGGGATTAAACAATTTTGCGGTATTGAACGCTCTCAAGTTAGGACTGGAAAAGCTCAAAAAAATCATATTCTTTTTTCTTTAAGAGCTTTTTTAAGAATAGAAAGATTTTATTTTCGAGTAGGCATTACTTGGTTTGAAGCTAAATTAAGAATCGTTAGAGAAGCGGTTAGAGCCTATTTGAAACATCCTAAATACTTGCTAACTGCGTAACTCCTATTCAGATTAGAAGATGATTTTTTTATGAGCTTTTTTTATATTCCAATCTATCAAACTGCTAAAGAGATAATTTAATATGTCTTACTCAGAAGAAGACCGAGTAAAAAAACAAGCGTTTTTATACCTCGCAAGACGCTCTTTTTTTACAGAAGAGCTAAGCTTAAAGCTTGCTCAGAAGGGATTTTCTAAAGAGGTGATTGACAAGGTATTAGATCTGTGCATCAAACAAGGTTTTTTAGATGATCAAAAATTAACCCAGCAATTAGTAGAAAGGGCAAGAGATAGAGGATTTGGGTCAAAGGCTATTTGGTTTAAACTCTGCTGTAGAGTGGGGATAAACAGCTCTGTTTTACAACAAGTCATTTTGGAGACAGAAAAAAATCAATGGGTAAGTCTGCAAAAGCTTATCCAAAAAAAATCTCATCAAATCCAGCTTTTAGATCCTAAACAAAAGAATCGATGGATCGCAAAAATGCTCAGACGTGGTTATGGCTATGAGGAGATTATACGTTGTTTAGAAGAAGTTTAGTGGCTTTAAATTTCTATAACAAGGTATAACAACCATTTTCTTATGGTGCGGTTATCTGTATGCATATCGGGGTTTTAGGAATTAGTTATAAATCTGCTGAAATTGGTTGTCGTGAGCAAATTTTAGCGGCTTGTCAGAAACTGACTAACAAAGAACTTGTACAAGATGCAAGTTGGATTTTACTTGCCACTTGCGCTCGTGTTGAAATTTATTTTAGTGCAAGTGATCTAAGTGCAACGCATAGCGTATTATTAAATGCTTTGCGCTCAGAGATCTGCTTTGATTTAGAACACAAGCTATATGCTTATTTTGGTGTGGATTGTTTTTTGCATTTAGCACGGGTAACTTCTGGACTAGACAGTGTCATTCTCGGCGAATCAGAAATCCAGAGACAGGTGAAGGTAGCTTATCAATTAGCATCTAGAAAAAAACTGCCTCATGATTTGCATTTTCTGTTTCAAAAGGCCTTAAGATTGGGTAAAACCATTCGCACAGAGTTTCCTTTTGTAGAAAAAAATATTGGTATTGATAAAGAGCTATTTTTATTGGCAAAGTGCTTTAAGCTACATACATCTGCTGTTTTATTTATTGGTTATTCAGAGATCAACCGTAAAATTATTAGCTACTTTAAATCAAAAGGCATCAAACAATTGTCTTTATGTACACGCAATAGGCAAGCAGCTGTTGAATGGAGTAAAAAAGAAGATGTCTTACTACTTGATTTTTCTCAAATCGAATTAAGCTCTCAATTTCCCATGGTGGTTTGTGGAACTTATACAGATCACCCTATCTTGTATGCAAAGCAGTTTATTGATGCTAAGACGCGTTTAATCGTAGATTTAAGCATGCCCAGAGCTGTAGATCCGCTTTCTCTTTATCCTAAGATTAGCTTGTTAGATATAGGGCATATCAATGCGATCATTGAAACAAAACAACAAAAAAATTCTCTTCAGATTCAAGAAGCAGAAGCTATGTTATTTCAATTAGTTCAGCGTTATGTAGCAGTATTTCAAAGCAGCAAAAGAGGCTATGAATGCGTCGTATAATTCTATTTTTATTATTGGTTCCTGTTTTTCTCTGCTCTGCTAAGAAACCCAAAGAAATAGAAGATCATAGTATAATTATGATTCCCTCTCATGCAGTCTATGAAGGAGATTACTTTGCTGCAGGAGATAGCATAGAGATTTCAGGGATAGTTAATGGAGATGTGTATCTCATTGCTGGACAAGTTGTTGTTGATGGAGTGATTAATGGAGATCTGATCTGCTGTGCAGGGAGTGTGGATATTTCAGGAAGAGTATCAAATAATGCACGGTTATTAGCAGGTCAAGTTTTATTAAGTGGAGAAATCGGACGCAATATTACAGCTGTTGGGGGCAATGTTCAGCTACTCAAACAATCCTCTGTTGGAAAAAATGTCGTGATAACAGCTGGAAATGCAGATTTAGCAGCTCGTATCGGATCAGAGGTAACCGCTGTAGCTTCTCATTTACGTGTATCCTCAACTATTGGGCAAGACCTGCATGCTGTTGTAGGTTTAATGAGACTCACTTCACAAGCACGTATTAGCGGGGATGTAGACTATCGAAGCAACTCAGATGCATGGATTGATCAGGGAGCTACTGTAGTAGGAACAATTACCCAGCATCCTTCTTTTGTACGCAATTTGGTTAAAGGTACATGGATGCAAAAGGTATTAGTGGGCTCTAAACTGCTCACTCTTTCCATGAATTTCCTTTACAGCCTTGCTATTGCCTATTTATTACTGAGGCTCTTTCCTCGGAATTTACAATCAGCTCTTCTCTCTTTAAGAGGGCAGCCATGGCGTTCTTTAAGCACAGGACTAATTACATTGATTGTTTTGCCTCTTTGTTGTTTGTTGCTATTAATGACTGTTTTAGGGGTGCCATTTGCTCTAACTCTGATTGCTTTAAACATCGTAGGATTTTATACGGCTAAAGTGTACTTTATTTTCTGGGGATCGGATTGGCTGTCTAGCAAAATCAAATGGAGAATACACCGATTAGCGGCTTTTGCCGTGGGTTTGATTGCCTATTTAATCATAAGTTCTATTCCAGGATTGGGTAAAATCTTTTCCTTAGCTGCGATGGTTTTTGGACTTGGAGCTGCAGTTACGGCACAAACCAAGCGCTATCACGCAGGACTTTAAAATTCCGCGTGACCAGGAAACCTCGGAAAAGGGATCACATCGCGGATATTCTCCATCCCAGTGACAAATAACACTAGGCGCTCAAATCCCAAACCAAAGCCTGCATGTGGAACAGTTCCATAGGTGCGCAGTTGCATATACCACCAATAATCCTCTGGATGTAAACCAAAGGAGCGTAGTTTTCTTTCTAGAATATCTGGGCGCTCTTCTCTTTGAGCTCCTCCCATGATTTCTCCAATTTTCGGCACTAAGACATCCATAGCAGCTACTGTTTTCCCATCAGAATTTTCCCGCATGTAAAAAGCTTTAATTTTTTCTGGATAGTCGGTTAGGATCAGGGGTTTTTTACAGTATGTTTCTGCTAAATAGCGCTCATGTTCTGATTGCAGATCAATACCCCACTCTACAGGAAATGCAAAACTTTGCTCTGATTTTTGTAAGATAGCAATAGCTTGGGTGTAGGTTAGGTGAGCAAATTCTGTTTCAGCTACTTGTTGCAAGCGGGTCAACAATCCTTTTTCTATAAATTTCTCAAAAAAGTTTAAATCTTCTTGGCAGTTATCTAAAGCGTATCGAAGGACAAACCGCAAATAGGCTTCTGCGCATTCACGATTATCATTTAGATCAGCAAAAGCCATTTCCGGCTCAACCATCCAGAACTCAGCTAGGTGACGAGAGGTATTAGAGTTCTCTGCACGAAATGTAGGCCCAAATGTGTACACATCAGAAAGAGCGCAGGCAAATGTTTCAGCGTTTAGTTGTCCTGATACAGTGAGATAAGCTGGTTTATGAAAGAAGTCCTCTGTAAAATTCACACTACCATCAGAGTGCCTTGGTGGTTTATTGATATCTAATGTTGTGACCAGAAATTGTTTACCAGCTCCTTCACAATCAGAGGCGGTAATGATTGGCGTGTGTAGATATAAGAACCCTCTTTGTTGAAAAAATAGATGAGTTGCAATAGAGAGAGCATTGCGTATTCTTGCAATGGCCCCTTGTGTATTCGTACGTGGACGCAAATGAGCAAGAGAGCGCAAAAATTCAAAGGAATGTCGTTTTTTTTGCAGAGGATACTCTTCAGGGCAAGTACCGAAAAGATGAATAGCATGGGCTTTTAATTCCCAGCGTTGTCCTTTGCCTAAACTCTCTACTAATTCACCTGTTACTGAAATAGATGCTCCTGTAGAAAGCTTTTTTAAGAGCTCTTCATAGGAGGGAAGTGAGTCATCTGCCACAATTTGCAAAGAAGAAAGTGTAGAGCCGTCATTTAGTTCAATGAAGCTAAAACTTTTTTGTGCTCTAATTGTGCGAATCCATCCGCATACGGTGATCACACTGCCTATTTGAGAGGATTGAATCGATCGAATTTTACTATGTTTCATAAATCTGCAAACTCTCTTAACATGGCGATTTCTTTTTTCCAAAGAGGGGGGCCATCGGGGGTTTCTAAATATTTAGGAAGACGGCGAGTTTTAGGGTGTTTCATCAGTACTTTAAAACACTCTATACCAATCTCTCCTTTGCCTAAAGGAGCGTGTCTATCGCGACGAGATCCTAAAGGTTTTAGCGAGTCATTGAGATGAAAAGCGTATAGGTGCTTCATCCCGACAATTCTTTCAAAGTCTTTCAAGGTCTTTTCCCAGCCATCTTTTGTGCGGATATCATAACCTGCTGCAAAGATATGACAGGTGTCTATACACACGCCAATAGGGATTTTTTTATGTAGTTTTTCAATTAGGTAAGCTAAATGCTCAAAGCAATATCCCACTGTAGTTCCTTGGCCCGCGGTTGTCTCCAGTAAAAGGCGAGTAGCCCCATGAGAGATAAGCTCTTCGAATTGCTCTAAGCTAGCTACAATATTATTAAGACATTGCTCTTGTGTTGCTCCTACAGCAGCACCAGGGTGAAAGTTTAAAAAAGAAATCCCTAGTTTTTGACAGCGGATTAACTCTTCTTCAAAGGCCTTCTGGCTTTTATGTAAAACAGATGGATTAGAAGAGCCTAAATTAATCAAATAACTATCGTGGCTCATCAATTGACAAAGACCGGTAGCCTTCACAGCTTCTTGAAAAAGCTCCGCTTGCTCTTGAGTAATCTCTTTACCAGACCAGCGTTTTTGATTACTGGTAAAAAATTGTACAGTAGTAGCACCGATTTCTTGCCCCATCCAAATAGCATTTTGAGCTCCGCCTTGGGCTGAGGTGTGAGCACCGATTAATAACTCAGAGCTAGGGATTTTAGACATTTAGGGTATCCGATTAGATTAAAATATGGTCTATCCTAATTTATAAGTGGCTTAAATGTCTAGAGGGTCTTCATAGCTTTCAAGCAAGTTTTAAGTCTTAAGTTATTAAATTAATTAAATCTTATTATAAGACATTTATAATATAAGCATATAAATAATAAAAAAGGTTTAATATGAATATTAATTTAGCTAGTTTTAATAACTTATTCATTGCAATAGACAAGGGTTCTGATTATATTCCAGGGATTAGCAGTTTAACGAATATATGTTGTATTTTCCAAAAAGGCATCCTTTCCCTTACAAGTAAGAAAGGCTTTGTAGAAAACAACTATACTTCCCATGTTTATCACAAAAATTTGTCTCGATGTTTGATTGCATGTGTGCCTATTTTAGGGAATATTACTCTAGCTATCTATGACGATCAAAAAATAGTAGAAGGTAGGGAACTACCAAAAACCGATCCTATTCAAGAGCTTGTAAGAGAAATTACAGAGCTAAAGGAAAAAAATAAAAATTATTTGCGTTATGCACAGTCACATCCTCTACCTCGAGGTGGAGTATTTCATCTAGCACCACAGTATTTCCTTGAACTTGAGGAACTTACTAAGAAACTAGCGTTACTTGATCCTCATCATCCTATGCGTTATAACCCATATTGAAATGTGAATTAATATAACTAGAAATTGTTATGATAAATTAATAATTAATTAACAATTATATAGTATAATAGTTATTTAATAATCTTAATAAGTTAATTTAAATAAAAAGCAAAAATATGATAAAAATTTTAGAAACTTCTATTCAGGTTCCAGGAAAGGTTGTATCGGATAACCTAGAAAAGAAAAAGTCAAATATTTTTTTTAATGAGTATTTTAAACCTGAGAAAATAGAAGTAGCTCAGAGAGCCTTTTATGATTTGAGCTTTGACCCTGATTTTTCTGAAACAGGAGACCATTTTCATAAAACTGGTTTTTTTCATTTCCTTATCAAAATGGTTTGCAATACCATAAAATATTTTTTTCAAAATCCAAGAGAAAAAGCTTCCCAGGAAGAAGAAAGAGCTTTTCAAGAATTAATACAAATAGAAAAAATCTGGCAAAATGCTGCTCAAGCCAAAGGGATGTTATATCCTGAGGATACTGATACTATTAATAAAACTTTTTGGCAATGTAAAGCCCCTCACATTTGTGATTTAAAAGAATACCAATTCTTTAAACAGTTATCTAAAATAGCCAGCATGAATGAATCTGTTAAGCAAGTTTATTCTCGTGAGTTGCTTAAGCCGGTACATGCTTTTAATCGTCCACAAATACCTGATCAATGCAAAAAAAATATTTTAAATCAAGAAGATACAGGCAAAGAAATTCGTAACGGAGATGTTGCTCGCCTAAGCACATGGGGCTTTATATTATTAGATAATCACACAACAAAAAACTACCGTATAACACATAAAGTTTTTTTAGAATCAATAGATACAGCTGGAAATGCTTTAAAGCTCTCTATACGAAAGTTGAGACTTGCTCTTCGTGAAGGAAATTATGAGACATTTAATGAAAGACTAAAGGACTTTAAAGTAGATTGGAATAAATATATAGAATCTCATCAGCTTCTAAAAGAGCTATCTACTGTGTATTCACAAGAAGATTTTTTTGAGAAGAAATATCAGATTATGGAAAATCTCTATCAAAAGATGCAATATTCCGATGTGTATCACAAAGAAGATGTCTTAACAATTATCAATGATGAGTTCAGAGAAATATCCGATCAAGAGGAAAAGTGTTCAAAAAAACTATATGAATCCTTTTGCTCCAAGTTTCCTGATAGTGGTACGACCAAAGAATTCCTGGAAAAGAGAGCTAGCCTTCTTTAATTTAAGGCTAACTCGTATAATTAGTTATTGTGAGCTAAGAACTCGCAAATCAGTGGTACATTAATCAAAATAGGAAAAGGTACCTGATCGATTGCAGGAGGGATGAGAAGTTGTCCTGAAAAAGTGCTAGCATCCAAAGATAGGTACTCAGGGATATCACCAGAGCTAATTACGCTTTTTTGGATTTTATCATTTTTTTGAGACTTTTCTTTGATAGAAATCGTCATTCCCGGACGGACAAAAAAGGACCTACGGTCTACTTTCTTTCCATTTACCAATACATGTCCATGAGATACTAGCTGCTGAGCTGCAAAAATGGTCGGTGCTAATTTCAAACGGTAAACCATATTATCTAATCTGCACTCTAATCTCTCGATAAAAACAGCAGGGGTGTTTCCCTTTGCTTTGGAAGCTTCTTTATAGTAGCGTACAACCTGAGTGGTGGTAAGCATGCCATAAACAGCTTTTAGCTTTTGTTGCTCTTCTAGCTGAAGGCCATAATCAGACTTTTTCTTTCTTTTACTTCCATGCATTCCAGGAGGATTTGGCTTATGTAGTAACGGATTACGAGCTTTGCCAAATATATTCGCTCCAAAACGTCTTGCAACACGATTTTTTGGGCCGGTGTATCGAACCATGATATCTCCTAATAAGACTTCTTACTTTAATGATATAAAGAGATGTATGCTAATCTACCCGTGATTTTTTGTAAATGGAGCTTTTTTCATTAAAAAATAATCTATGATATTGTCAGGTTTGCTTCTCAGCGCTATACTTCTCTCTTAAACAAGGGAATTACTATGAAAAAAGATTATTGGATTGTAGCCTATTATATCTTTACTCCCATTGAAGACCCCTTGGAAGAAGTAAAGAGATATCAAAAATTTCTAGAAAATAAAAATATTAAGTGTCGGATCTACATTGCTCATAATGGGGTTAATGCCCAAATGAGCGGTTATAAAACCGATATCCAAGTCTATATAGATTGGATCAAACAGGACGCACGTTTTAAAGAAATTTCTTTTAAAATAGATTCTTACCATGAGCATGTATTCCCTAAAGTCTGCATAAAATTTCGTAAGCAGCTTGTCGCCCTAGATGAAGAGGTTGATCTAGGGTTAACAGGTAAACATCTTTCTCCTAAAGAATGGAAAGAGATGTTGGAAAATCGCGATGAGGGTGTTTTGTTGCTCGATGTGCGCAATCAATATGAATCGGAACTTGGTCATTTTGAAGGAGCTGAGCTTCCTTGTTTAAAAAATTTTAGAGAGTTTCCTCCTTACGCAAAAGAATTAAAAAATCATTATGATCCTGCCCAGACAAAGGTTATGATGTATTGTACCGGAGGTATTCGATGCGAACTGTATTCTGCTCTGCTGAAAAAAGAAGGTTTTACTGAGATCTACCAATTAGATGGTGGTGTGATTAATTACGGAAAACAAGAAAGTACCGCACATTGGAGGGGCAAGTTATTTGTATTTGACGATCGCTTATCTGTTTGTATAGATGAAAAAATAGATGAGGTAATCAGCCAGTGCGCTCACTGCAAAATAAGCAGTGATACGTATTATAATTGTGCAAATATGGATTGTAATGAGCTTTTCTTATGTTGTCCTACTTGTGCAGAAAAACGCAAAGGCTGTTGCAGTGATACTTGTATGTCTGCTAATAGGGTAAGACCTTACCAGGCAGCTGTGCGCCCTAAGCCTTTTCGTCGGTATTCCAAAGAGAGCGAATAAAATTAAGCACTAGTTTTTGTGTCTCATCAAGTACAACGGTAAGTCCTGGTTTGATCCCCTCTTCGGAGAGCTCAAAGGCTTTCATAGTGTTACAAATGCGTCCATCAAGACGTATGCCTATTCCTTGAATGCCGATCATGTTTCCCCAATCTGCAAACATGGTAAGAGTTAGCTCACATGCGGTGATCAGGAAGAAAACTTGTTTATCTGGATGGGCAAAAATAAGCTCGAAGCACTTTTCCCCAATATAGTGAACGGTAGGAATGAATAAAGGAATGATATGAGCTTTATCAGGTAGAGCATTTACCGCTTTACCAATAAAACACTGACGACATACCGGATGATTGGGATCGTGAATACAGTCAGCTGAAAACCGTTTTGATGGGCATTCAAAAGGTTTATGACAATAGGAAAACCCTATGACAAACAGATGATTTTTATGAGAAGTTAAACGCTTTTCAAAAGTGGCAAGATCTTTTACTCCATAGAAGAAAAGATCTTGGTCCCGAGAGTAAGACTTTGTAAATAAAGAAGAGATAAAACGATAACTGTGTTTTATCGGCGCGCGAAAAAAATAGCGCCAAAAAATTTTTTTCTTATCACGGGTAAGTAAATATTTTGTGCTTTTCCATTTAAGGTTGCATGCGGTGTCTTTGGTAATACCAGGCATTTGTGGAAGAGAGGAAAGAGTTTTTAACGGATGGGTTTTTTGATAGGATTTTTGCCCTTGATCCCATTTTTCTTCTGCTTCTTTCCAGCTGGATTGATTGTTCCAAATCTTAAGTTTATGATTCATAAACTATGAATATAGTTTAAAAGGAGATATTTGTGTCAGAGCTATTTTACCATTTGGATATCTCTCAAAAACCTCAAATGGTTATTACACTATCAAAAAAATTTTCTAATCGAAAAGAAGCTTTGCTAACAGCTAAATCCCTTTTAGAAAAAACCGCACTAGATCTCTTATGGAAAAGAGCACCTATTCATGTAGAGGAGGGTATGCAGTTTCCTGTTTCCTCAGAAATTGCCTTTGAGTTGCTTAAGATGCTAAGTAGCACAGGTAGATTACTGTATAAAGGACAAAAGGTAATTATCGATCCTTTTACAAATGCAGAAGGGTTTGTTCAAGCAAAAGCCTTAAATAAGACACAAGTAGAAATCTGTGCAAGGTTTAAACTTGGTAGACAAGAAGAACCTTTAGCCAGCTGCAGAGCTGTTTTTTGGGGAAGTCCTCAATGGATTCTCTATGCTGGGGTTATACGGTTATTAGATACAGAGGTTTCTTTAAAATGGCTAAAAATTCCAGCGACTATTTTACAAGAAAAAGAACTGCAAGAGTTTCTAGAAGAAACAGAGGGCGTAACCTGGTTAGAAGAAGTTTCAGGTGATCCTTTGCCTTTTATCTGTTTAACAGATCGGCACGGAGGATTTGCTAATCTATGGTTTGATTATGGGATACGAGGAAAAATAGCAGCCTTTGAAGAAAAAGAGCTTTTTTGGCGTAAAAAGACCATAGAAAAGCAATGGGAACAAGATTTATTAGAAACTGATTTTAGTAAAAAAAAAGTGGGGGACTCCTCTTATTATTGTCCGCTGGATAAAGTAGCCAAAAGCATTACATTCTTAACCGAAATCGGTTGGAAAGTATTTGATCATCAAAATAAACAAGTAGTTTGTTTGGGGCAAGAAACTCTTTTGTTAGAAGAGCGCCCTCAAGCTTGGCTTGTACGCGCTGAGTTTGATTATCAAGGTCACAGAGCTAATTTACAACAGGTAATAGGAGCTTTCAATCGTCGATCCTGCTTTGTGGAATTAGCTGCTAATACAGTCGGTTTAATCGATTTGAAAAAAATAGAAGAAAAATGGGCGGATTTTTCAGAGCTAGAATTTGATCAAGAAGGAGTTCATCTTCCGTTTAGACAATTAGGATTGCTCTCTGAGCAAAAAAATCCGCTAGAGATCTTTAAGCAATTAAAGCATTCTCCTCAACCAGTTGCTCTAGGAGAAAAATTTAAAGGACAACTATTCACCTATCAGAATCAAGGTTTAAGCTGGCTTTCTTTCTTAGAGAAAAATCAAGTAGGAGGGCTTTTAGCTGATGAGATGGGTTTAGGTAAAACCATCCAAGTAATAGCCTTTCTCTCACAGCTAGAACTCAAACAATCTTGTTTGATTGTAGTGCCTACATCTTTGTTATTTAATTGGCAAAATGAATTTACTCGGTTTTTCCCTAGTAGTTCGATCCATGTACATGCAGGCAAAGAGAGAATGAAAACCCTTCCCCATATCCCATCCATCATTCTTACTTCCTATGCTGTTTTACGTATAGATCAGGCTTTGTTTACCTCTTTAGATTTTCAACTGGTCATTTTAGATGAAGCACAAGTCATTAAGAACCCAGATAGCCAAATAGCTGAAGTCTGTTTTCAGCTACAAGCAAAGATGCGAGTGGCTATTACAGGAACTCCCATAGAAAATAAACTAGAGGATCTCTTTTCGCTTTTTTATTTTCTTAACAAAGGGTTATTAGGTGAGCGTAAGCAATTCCAAGCAGAAGTGCTTGCATCTCAAATAGACAGTCGTTATTTAAAGCGCACGCAAAAGCTTATCAGGCCTTTTATTTTGCGTCGCACTAAAAAACAAGTAGCGCTTGATCTCCCAGAAAAACTTGAACAGACCATTTGGGTGGAAATGAGCGAAGAGCAGCGCAATATCTATGAAAAATATCTACAATCCACTCGTGTTAAGCTCCGGTCAAAAGATACCAATCAACAGATGCAGATCTTAGAGGCTATTTTACGTCTAAGACAAATTTGTGCCCACCCATTGTTGGTAGATCCTACTGCCCGAGATCTCTATCAATACAGCGGGAAATTTTCCAAGGTTATGGCCGATTTGGAAGAAGTGGTAGAAGAAAAAAGAAAGGTTCTCTTTTATAGTCAATTCACTTCCCTATTGCATCTGATGAAAAAAGAAGCTCAAAATCGGAATTGGAAGTACGTCTATTTAGATGGAAGCACAAAAAATCGAGAGCAGGTTGTATCTCAGTTTCAAGAAGATGAACAAACGCTTCTTTTTTTTATTAGCTTAAAAGCAGGGGGAGTTGGTTTAAATTTGACCAAGGCCGACTATGTCTTTCTTTATGACCCTTGGTGGAATACAGCAATAGAGAATCAAGCTATTGATCGAGCCCATAGATTGGGAAGATCTAGCCAAGTGATTGCTAGGCGCTATGTAACCGCTTTAAGCATCGAAGAGAAAATCATGCGGCTTAAAAGCCACAAACAACAGCTCTCCCAAACTCTTATGGAAGATTTAAGCAATGTAGAAGCCCTTTCTTTAGAAGACTTGATCCATCTGCTAGATTAAAACCATGAGTTATAGAGCCTTGCCCTATAACTCATATTCCTTATATATTTGAGTTATAGAAGAGAGGTCTATAACTCATGCCCTGGAACTGGGAATTACCCGACTGGCCCCAATTTAGCTACCATCTAGACCAAATAGCTCCAAAAGAAAGGCAATTTCTTTTAGAAGTAAACAATGCCTGTGCCTTTCTAAAAAATATAGGAGATCAGGAATACAGTCAGTTTGTTGTAGAGATTCTTAGCTTGGAGGGTCTAGAAAGTTCGAGAATTGAAGGGGAGTTTCTTGATAGAGAAAGCTTGCAATCATCAATCAAACAACACTTTAGCTTACGTGCATCTCCTAGACAAGAGACTAATAAAGAAGCTCGAATGGCTAAACTTCTTTGTGATGTGTATCAATCTTTTGATCAGCCATTGACTCAAGAGATGCTCTTTAGATGGCATTTTGAATTGTTTAATAATCAATCAAATATTGTTGATTGTGGAAGATACCGCACCCATATTGAGCCCATGCAGATTGTTTCTCATCGATACGGCTCTTCAAAAGTTTTCTTTGAGGCCCCTCCTTCAGCAAAAGTTCCTGATGAAATGGCAGCATTTATTAAGTGGTTTAACTCTGCAAGTGTATCTATTCTAGGGAAAGCAGCCATTGCTCATGTGTATTTTGAAAGTATTCATCCTTTTGAAGATGGAAATGGAAGAATTGGTCGTGTTTTAGTGGAAAAAGTTCTTTCTCAAGGTATTGGACACCCCATACTAATTGCTGTTTCAAAAGTATTAGAAAAACAAAAAAAGGAATACTATGCAGCTATTGAAAGATGTAACCGCACGCTGGAAATAGATCATTGGATTGCATTTTTTGCTGATGTGATCCTGCAGGCTCAAAGTCAATCAATGAACCTTCTGTATTTTTTGATTGAAAAGTCAAAGATGTTGACAGCTCTTTCTGGACAACTCAATCCACGTCAGGAAAAGGTTTTGTTAAGGATGTTTAAAGAGGTCTTAAGCGGTTTCCAGGGGGGCTTAAGCGCTGATAACTATATTGTGATAGCAAAGACCTCTAGAGCAACAGCAACACGTGATTTAGCAGACCTAGTCCATAAAAAGGCCTTAGTAAAAACCGGAGAGCTTCGGCACACCCGTTATTGGCTAAATCTGCGATATAAGTAATTATTCCTCTTTAATATCTTGTTCAATCATTTCTTTAGCTGCAAACTTAAGTGTTTTAAGTCCTTCAATAAAGCCAATTTCTTTAAGTAGAACATCGAGATAGCGCAGTTCTGTTTGAAGCTGGTCATTGACCGACTCTAGTTCGGAAATCTTTTTTAATAGTTCTTCTTTTTTCATAAATCCCTTCAATTAGGCAAAAAGGGGGTAAAATAATGCCTTTGATTTATCTGTATACATACTTAAACAAGGCTTTTTTTAGATATAGATGAAATTAACTCATATAAATGTTTTGAACACAACTCATTTATTTGTAATTAATTGCAGATATTAAAAATAGTTTTTTTAAATAAATTATTATGTATTTTAACTTTCATGATTTATTAACAATTGTTTGTTATAATAGAGGCTATTAATAATAAGAACAATATAAAAAGAGGATTTATGAGTACAAATGTAAATACAAGGGTTTTAGAATTAATAGGTTCTGTTTGGAAAGAAGTAAAAAAAGCTGCATCATGCCCCTGTTTTGCAAAAAGCGATCTAATCAATAGGATTTCTTTGGCAGCGATCAAGCAAGGCATTTCTAATTGCTGTGTAATAACAAAAAAACAAATAATTTGGTTAGCTCAAAAAATAAGCACAGGCAGCGGTTATTTATATAATATAGTCGTTAAAAAAGTGGCTAGTGTTTGGGAAAGCATTATTAAACCCCCTGAGTTTACGGTTAGCTTTGCTGATGATCGTACTCAGCTTTCTTTTTTTTCTAAATACAGGGTAAATTCCTATTCTTCTTTTTCCGATAGAGAATAATTCCTACTCTTCTGGATGGGGCAAGTTTTTTAAATTTATATATATCCATTACTTGCCTTATATTCTTCATAAAACATGTTTAAAGATCCTTCAATTTAACCAGTGATTTTTAAAAGGATGTATTATGAGTATTGATTTTCGAAAAGAGGTTTTTCACCCTAGAACTACTACTTTAACTGCAATAGGCGGGTGTATAGCAGGAAGGTTTTGTAGAATTTCCCCTTTACATGGGGCAATCTATGCAGTTGTTAGCCGTATAGCCTATCAAATTGCATATATGATTAATGATACTGTTTTCACTAAGTTTTATATTAAGCTCTCTGAGCTTAAAATAAAAAAAAGCTTTAAAAAGCTTATGGTCACGCCTTTAATGATGAGCAGCGCTTACTTAGGTTATACAGCAGGCAATAAAGCTCTTTCTCTAATAGGGAGACGAATTGCTTTTGAGACCGCAATAAAAGTTTCCCTGGTTTCAGGGGTTACAGGTTTTTTTTCCGGTTTATTAATTGATTTTATTAGGAGGTAGAAAAATTTATTTATAAAAATACTTCTTTAAATTGTGTTGGCTTGAATTATTTATAATATGTTATTACTTGTAAAATAAATTGTTATAATTTTATAAAAAGTGTAATTACTTTATAATAATTTTCTAACTAAATAATATAAGGAGCACATTTATGGATATTATCAATTTTTGTAAGGAAACCTGCCGTCCTCAAGAAACTGCTTTGTATGCAGTAGGTGGTTTTTTATCAGGTAGGTGTATGGGAATTATCTCTCCTATGGATGGGGCTGCTTATATGGTTGCTATTAGGATGGCTTATCTGGTTTCTCAAAAGTTTACTAACGAAGCATTGGACTATTTAGAACGGAAGATTTTTGATTTTGATAGATATCTAAGTAAGACACCTCAAAAAATTAACCCTAACAAACCTAGTTATCTTAACCGTCTAAAAAGCAGTGGTAGTCGTTTAGCTGCCCGTTGGGTAGGTTTTGTCGTCAGAGGTAACTTGTCCTTATTAAAACCACCTAGAAGCTTTATAAATGTTTATTTAAGCTATGGAGCAGGGAATGAAGCATTATATTTATTAGGAAAACAACCGGTTGGTTTATTAGCAGCAACAGGGATCTTTTTTTCTTCAGCAGTTTTTGCTGTTTTAGCTAGCTCGTCGATTGATTTAGCTAAAGCTAAAAAAGCTGCTTGTTAGAGAACTAAATCCATTTCAAATTGTAATAGAGCTTGTTTAATCGAAAGATCATAGGCAAAGCCTCCTATATTGTCAGCTGCTACTACTCGATGGCAGGGAATAAAAAGAGGGAATGGGTTGATTTTACAAGCAGATCCTACAGCGCGTGCTGCTTTTGGGTGACCAATTGTAGAAGCAAGGTTGCCATAAGTGACTAGCTGTGCAAAAGGTAGGTTTTGCAGATGAATCAATACTTTTTGGTAAAAGAGGGGAAGTTTAGGCAGGTTAAGACTTAGGGGGCTGGGATCTTTTCGATAACTGTACTGAGTTAACCATTTTATGATGGTTTGTGTTGTATCAAGATCGCATTCTTCTGAGATAGAGCATGCAAAATGCGATGACTTGGTTAGGGTTACTTTAGATAGAATGCTATCTTTGCATTCTATCTGTAAACAAATAGAGGGTCCTTGATTAAATGAATGTTGCATAAATTTTTTAGCGAAGAAGAGCTATCCTTCGCTTTTTAGTTGTGCTATCGAATGTGTATTTTTACATCTTCCGAGATATCTGCAACCATTTGATCCATTTGGTTATAATCATCAAACTTCTTTTTGTTGACAAGTTGTCCTGCGTAAAACCACTGTTGTTGGATATCGGAATCGGTATAATAAATAGTAGATCCGTGCTTAAGATCATTTTCCCAATTGATTTCTTGAGTTAGTAAATCACCATCGGTGTAATGTCTTTCAGTTCCATTTTTTTGGTTGTTTAAATAAGAAATTTCTAGATAGCGATTGCCGTTTCTAAAGTAAGTAGCTTTTCCGTGTAGCTGCCCATTTATCCATTCTTCTAAAGCAAGTGGCTCTCCGCTAGCTGTAAATGTTTGCTTATTCCCGCTGAGTTTGCCTAAAGCGTAATATGCGATTGATTCAGGGGCTCCATTAGGGTAATAAGTCTCTTTTTTTACTGTATAACCATCTTCAATTACTTCTTTAGAAAGCAGGGTTCCTGTTTGGTCTCGAGAAATACGAATCCCATCTCCCTTTTCCACTCGCGTTTCTATTTCATTTAAGGCAGTAAAATATTGTCCTTCTATGAGTTCATTTCCTGCATATTCTTCAACCATCATAGGACAACCTTCTACATACCAACTGGTAAGCGAGCAGCGCTGAGGGGAGAGTTGAATCCACTCTTGTAAAGGCATAGAATTAGAGTTGTAACTCGTTTCTTTAACTTTTTGTCCTTGATTATATACAATACATTTTTCAATCGCTTGACTATGGGCAAAAGTGTGAGTAGTAGGGCCGTGTAATTTACCATTTTCATAGGTTGCTGTAACAGTCACGCCATCGCTAAGAGCTGTGATTACTTGCCCTGGATAGTTATGCTCTTGCCATTCTTCTTTGGGGACAGGGTAGCCGTATTTATGAATATAACGCTTAGATATAACGCTTGTTTTATCATTGTTATCATGAACGCAGCCAGATAAGATAAAAGCCGTACCGCTCATAAGGATAAACAGGTGTCTTTTCATGATGAACCTCATTTTAAGATAAAATATGTAATTGCTCTAACTCCTTCATCACTGTTTCTATAATTCGGCTATGTTCTTTTTCAACGGCTTCAAAGGCAATGGTCTTAAGTTTATCGCGATAGAACAGACGAAAAGTTATGTTTTTTCTATCTTTGCCGATTTGAGAGCTTTTGTAAAGATCTAAAAGAGTAATTTTCTCAAGAAGTGAAGAAGAGTTTGCTTTAATGATTTCTAAAATAGAACTGACCGGTGTTTTATCCGCTATAGTAATGGTCCAATCCCTTTCTGAGCCAGGAAAAGAAATAAGAGGTTTAACAAGAGAGGTTTGTTTAATAAAAGGCGTAAGCTCTTCTATATTTATTTCTGCAAAATAGATTCGTTGTTCAATACCAAGTTCTGAACTATGCCTAGGATGTAGTTCTCCTAAAGAGCCAATAATACTATCTTGGCACATAATAATTGCTTGTCTATTGGGATGGAAATTATGTAGGTGTGAAGGGCTAAAGCTAATGGGTTCAACATGAAGAAGAGCGCACAAATTTTCAACGATCCCTTTTAAATCAAAAAAATCATAAGCTCGGGGTTTGGGGTCGATGTGATAAGGAGAACTTTTCCCAGTTAGAATCATTCCAATAGCTGATTGTTCAATATATTCATCCTTTAGATGGAAATGGATTTTACCTATTTCAAATCCTGATAAGTCTTGATTTTCTCGATCGTAGTTGTGTTTAACCACTTGTAAAAGGCCTGGCAAAAGGGAAGATCTTAAAACAGACTGATCAAGGGAGTGAGGTTGTAGAACAGAAATGGAAAAGCTAGAGGGAAGTGTGTTTTCAGAGGTCTTCTTAGACTGGTCTGGGCTGATCAGATTACAAGTTATGAATTCTTGAAGACCTTCTTCTAGCAGATAAGTGCGAAGTTGTTTTTCTAACTGATAAGCAGCGCAATGCAAAAGAGGGGAAGAAATATGGACAGGTGTTGTTTTGACAATATTGTTATAGCCATATAACCGAGCTATTTCTTCAATCAAATCGATTTCAGATTTTAAGTCATGTCGAAAAAAAGGAACAAGAACTTGAAATTGCTCTGTAGATTGCTCATTTACGTGCATACCCGCAGAAAAGAAGATTTTGAAAACATCTGAAGGGTTCAGTTGTGTGCCTAAAATGTGATTTATGCGCTTTGGCCTGCAAATCATTTTTTTTGGAGGAAAAGAACTTGTCTTTTGATCAATCATTCCTTTAACAATTTTTCCACCTGCAACTTTTTGTAGAAGATAGGCGGCATAATCTAATGCTTTAGGAATAAAATTAGGGTCTGTTCCTTTTTCGAATCTCTGTGAGGAATCGGTCTTTGTTTTAAGCCATTTACTACTTTTGCGAATGGACTGCGGAGTAAAATAAGCAGCTTCAATTAACACATCAGATGTCTCATCTGAAACAGCAGAACTCTTACCTCCGAGGACGCCTGCAAATGCTAAAGGTTTTTCCTTATCGCAAATCATCAAAACACCTGGAGGAATGAGACGAGTTGCTGAATCGAGTGTCTCTAATTCTGAAAAGGAGGTTGTGGAAGTGATTTGAAGAGTATGATCTGCAATGGTTTGGTAGTCAAAAATGTGCAAAGGTTGACCTAGCTCTTGTAAGATAAGGTTTCCAATATCAACAACATTGTTCACACTACGAAAACCCGCTTGCTCTAATTTTTTTTGTAACCAAAGAGGCGAAGGCCCTACTGAAACCCCTTGCAGCATTCTACAGGTATATCTTTCGCATTGTATTTGATCGAGAAGCTCTACCTTAATCAGATTTTCAATCGATATTTCCTCTTCTTGTAGAGAAAAAGAAGGGAACTTCAAGGGGATTTGTAAAAGAGCAGATAGATCCCGTGCGATCCCATAGACGCTCATAGCGTGACCTAAATTTGGAGTCAAAGACAGTTGAAGAACAGTGTCTTTAAATATCTCTTTTAGATCAGTGCCCTCTTCTATTTGATCAGACAGTTCCAAAATACCATCCGCACTATCTAAAAGACCCAACTCATCTGCTCCACAGAGCATACCATGAGACTCAATACCACGTAGCTTGCTTTTTGTGATTTTTACAGATTTGCCATCTAAACCAAGGATTGCACCTATTTGAGCTAAAGCTACACGCATTCCTGCACGACAATTTTCAGCTCCGCATACTACCTGCAGAACTTGCTCGCCATTGCTTACTTTAAGCACTTTTAAATGATCAGAATTAGGGTGAGAAACAACCTCTAAAATGGTCGCTGCTATCACATTGCTAAACTTAAGAGGAGATTCGATTACTTCATCTACCTCAATTCCACCTAGTGTTAATACTTGGCATAAATCATGAGTAGATAAGTTAATATCTATATATTCTTTTAAAGAGGACAATGAGACTTTCATAAAACAAAAAGACAAATTAGTATTAAACTGTAGATCTTATACCAAATTTGAATATCTTGGAACAGGAAATAATGCGCGCTAATTCTGAAAATAGCTCCTGGATTGTTCGTACAAAAAGACTTACCCAAGCTTTAATTGTTAGTGGAACATTGAATGTTAGTCTTTTAGGTACTTTTTTTTATTTTGTGATTAAAGATAAAAATGATTCTTTATCCATTGAATTAAAGCCATTGGCTACTGAAACAAAATTGCCAACTGCTAGCAATTTAGAGACCCTGCGCTCCTATTCTGTTTTATCCTATCAACAGCTTCTCCTCTGTTTAGAAAAACCAGATTTTATAGAGCAGGGTATTAAGAAAAGAGATCTTGCTCTTTCTTGCCTTGTTGCTTTCCATCACTTTAATTTAGATAAGGCTCTAGGAGGAATTCCTCTACAAAAAAGATCCATTCTCTTAAGTCAAGAAAAAGGATCAGAGATCATAGAAGTGCCTGTTTTTCCAGGACTAGCAGACTATCAATTTCAAGCGATTGTTCATTTTGCAAAAACAGAAAAGTGGCCCTTTACCTCCCAAGGTCTATTTTATGAACTAAAGCGCTCTACTCCTCCTTATCACTCTTCTTTGATTAACGCTTTTTCTCTTACCTCAGAATATCACAGTGTCTATATGCTTTTTTCTAAAACAGGGATTTCTTATTCAACAAACCAATTAATTGATTTACTCTGCGAAGGAGAATGGATGGATCTTACAAACTTTAGTTTATCTCAAAGAGTGGCTTTAGATTTATCCATGGAAAGATGTCGTTCATTTTTGTTGGCCTATTTGGAGAAAAGATCTAAAACAGCGGCTCTTCTACTATTGGAAAGCAGTCCAGAATTTTGTCTGCAACAGTTAGAAGATCGGCATATTTTACTTTTTTTTGATTTATTTAATCATTCTCCTTATCTATTAAAAAATTTATCTAAGGGGCTGCTTTCATCTCCGCGTACAGATGCTGTATGGCAACTAGCAGCACAAGCATTGGGCCATTCACAAATTCCGACAAAGAAAGTAGAAAAACCCGAGATAAAAAAGCCTCTTTATAAAACATACAAAGTACAAGCAGGGGATAACTTATGGAAAATCGCACGCACACATAAAGTGAGCATTAAAGAGATCATGCAGATCAACCAATTAGAAACGGATAAGATTCGTCCAGGGCGCTGTTTACAAATCCCTCTCCGCTAAGGAACAGGATCGTTGCCTCCAGGATGCCAAGGGTGGCATTTCACTATACGTTTTACAATCAACCACAGTGCTCTATATCCATGAGCATGGATGGCTTCTATTGCGTAATCAGAACAGCTAGGAAAAAAGCGACAACAATTACCTAGAAGAGGGCTAATGGTAAACTGATATAAGCGGATGCATAGAATGGGAATTTTTTTTAGCATGATATTTTTTTTTCTGCGCTAATCATATAGTAATCGATGAAACCTTTTTCATATGCTTCAACCCATTTTGGAGTATGGTTTTTCTTACTCATAGATTGCACTGCCCATTTGCAAAACCCGTGGAAAACAAAAGCTCCAATAGAAATTATCTTAATATTTTTAAAGCCAGCTTGTTCTAAAAAATTCTTAGCATCATCAATAGGAATGACAAAATGAGTTCCTATAACACCTGGAGGAATGAGATCTTTGATTTCTCTTTTACTTGTCTCCTTAGTAAAAAAAAAGGTGGTAATAGCAAGCACTCCATCCTCTTTTAATATTCTATAGCTTTCTTGCGCAAAATCGAAGAAACTATAGAAATGTTGAGCTGCTTCTATAGAAATTACAAAATTGAAGGTGTCTGATAAAAATCCTGAATGATTAGATAAACCCTGTTTAAACTTTGATGCAAGATTTGGGTAATTTCTCATGCATTTTTGAATCTGAGAAACAACTAAATCTATACCATAACTATTATGGCCATTTTCAGAAAGTAAGTGAACCCCATGCCCTCTTCCGCAACCTATCTCGAGTATAGTAGCTGTTAAAGCTTTATTAATTCCTGAAAAATCAAAGAGATTTTTATATAAGTCTAATTGGCTTTTTTCTCGAGCTTCTAATGGAATAGTATCCGGTACATACTTCCAATATCCAAAATTAATGCATCCCAATCTACATGTAGGAAATAATTCATTTGTCTCTTGAAGCCAGGTATCTGTTCCATAGCAATCGAGGATTTCATCAATTGCATCTTGATACGCAACACCATTTTTTGTATCGATTGGTATATTCAACTTATTGTTCCATGTTTGGCTGTAATAGATAAAGCTATAGTAAATAATATAGTTGTTGTTGCAAACAGAAAAATAGGGTTATCACCAATCAAAGTCATTGCTATTACACCCAATACTGCAGCTAATGATTGTACAACTTCTGCACAAGCAAATAGTGTTCCTCTATTTTGCGCATTGCTTTTACTGATAATAATGTCAAAAACAAATGGCAAATAGAAACCCCCAACTGCAGCTAAATGAATAAGTGATAGCCCAGTATTAATGAATTCATTTTTAGCAAAGAAATAATAAAGAAAATTTGTAAAGCTTAACATCATGCCAAAAGCATAAGAGTACGTGACAACAGATAAATGCGGGGTTTTTCTAAAAAACAAACTAAAGATCGTGCCTAATAACGCCCCAATACCAATCAAAGAAAAGAGGTTAGAGCTGTTTTTAAGAAAATCAACTTTATCAAATGTAGTAAAAAAAACAAGTTGAGCAAAAAGAAAACCTGACAATATAAGAGGAGATTTATTAAAATTTTTTATAAAAGATCTGTGCTTGGAAAGCACGCTCTTTTCTAGTGAATCGCTTAGTTGATAATATAAAAGAGGAATACTAAACAACAGCAAACCGATTATTAAAAATAAACGCTGATATTCACTCAACAAAATAAAAAAGGGGGCAAATATCCATGGAAGGTACTGAACTATCCAACTTATCCCAATTAATCTTGTTTCTGTAAGGTGTAATTTTGAATAAAAGTTGTTTGAGGTCTTAATAATTGTAGATTTAAAATTATCGATAAGAATAGCTCTAGCTGCAGGTCCAGGGTTAAATAATATTCCAGAGGCTAGAAGCAATAAAAAAGGTCTTTTCAAGTCATTTCTGAAAAAATAAGAAAGAATAAGAGTTACTAATGTAGAGCAGTGGATAAGTAGTAAGACTTTTCTTCTGGACCATATATCTGATAGTTTTCCTGAAAACCAAAGGCTAGTTGCTTCGAGTATTATATATGCAAAAAATTCTACAGAGAGTCTTTCTTTCCCTAAAATCAAAAATATATGAGCTAGAAGAAGTTCTCCTAAAAATATGGGAAGAAGAGAAGGAAATAATTTTATGGAGGCTTTTAATAGTGCATTAACAAGGCTATATCTATGACTTGACATTTTGTAATAACAAATTAAGATTTATTAAATTAATAAAATTTTATATATACACTAAGGGCAGTTCATAGACTATAAAAAATTTTTTTATTTAATTAAATAATGTGGAAGAGATCGTGGAGAACGGCCAAAGTTACTTCGATAAAAATAAGTAAGATGATCGTCCATTCCAAACGAGAGCTATGTTGATGATTAATCTCATTAGATAAGATTTGAAAGAGCTCATGCATGACATTGAGTTTTTTATTGAGGACCTCAACACGTTTATTGATATCGAGATAATGAGAGGTACGTCTATAGAAAGGTTCTAGTTCAGGGTAGTCCCAAAAGAATTCTGGAGTATCAAGACTTTCGCTATGTAAATTAATAAAATTACGCTCAATGAATATATAACCCATTTTCTGGTAAATCTCTTTACGAGAAAGGGGGATTTTGCCTTTTTGAGCTAAGTCGCTAGGGAGATGTTTTGTGCGCTCAATATTTTTTTGTACAAGATCTTCAAAGATAATCAATTTAACCGACTGAGCTAAACCATGTGAGATGGCTAGTTTGGTTAAATCATTTTGATTTTGCAGCATAATTTCATCTTCTTCGATCTTGAAAGTATCCCCATAGACATAGGTGAATTCATCTAGTTCTAATTTACCAGGATCTTTTTCAAAGGTTTTTAGAGAGTCCAGCATTTCTTTTTCTTCTTCTTCACTAAATCCCCAACAGACAATAACCCCATAAGAAAAGCAAAAAACATCCTTTTTTTCCTGTTTGTCTTCTTGAAGCTGGAGGTGGATTACATCGCGAAATAGCTGGCAGATGCCCATCCTCTGCAAGTATTGGAATAAACGAGGAATATCATAAGAAGAAGCTGTGCAATAACAGGTACAACGCATAAGTTTTTTCATATCGGCTAGTTTTAAATCTAACAATAGAGCAAGAGCAATTTTACTTGAATTGATTTTAACAAAACCATTAAGATCTTTTCTTGATATTCTTGCGGGGGTGGCGGAATTGGTAGACGCGCTACCTTGAGGTGGTAGTGGGTTTTCTCGTGGGGGTTCGAGTCCCCCCTCTCGCAATATTTCCAAAAGCATCCTAAGACGGATGCTCTTTCTCCGATTTTTTTAATTTTATTCTTTATTTTAGTTATACTAACGTTGTCCTTAAGCTGAATTTCTTTTGAGGATCAAATCGACCTGTCGAAATTTCAACAAGTATTCCCTCTTCACACATTTTTTTTAGTCTCGAACTGGTAGTTCTAGAAGTTACTTTCCATAGCTCCTGTGCTTTTTTAGGAAGTATCTCTTTATGTATTTTTAGATATACTCTAGAGATTTAGAATTAAGGATTTACAATATGAAATTTTTTAGAGAGGAGACTTTTTAATTCCTCTTTGAAAGTGGAAATATTTTCAAAAAAACTAAGAGTTGCTTTCTTGAATTCTACGAATTTTTCATAATATTGATTATTTCGAACTTTGCGATTCATGAATCGCCAAAGTCGTTCAATCAGATTAAGATTTGGAGAATAAGGGGGTAAGAACTTGATTTCTATTCTAGAGTTGTTGAGATGCTCAGAAACCAGTTTTGACCTATAATAACTTGCATTATCACATATCGCTATAATGCGTTCTGCATGGGGATATTGCTCTTCTAATTTCTGAAATAAGCTAATGGTAGATTGCGCATTTATATAATCTGCAACAATGG